>NZ_JBHZBG010000013.1:0-93576 GCF_042754695.1 Nocardia sp. NPDC059195
CGCCTTCGGCGTAGCGCTTTCGAGCCCTGATCGGCGACCCGGCCGCGGACCGGCCACTTCGTGGCCGCCGCTCCCCAGGGGTCGCGGGTGCGGGGCTGGGGGTGCGGTCATGGCGGATCTGGGGTGCACGGTGTGGTTTGGGGTGCGGTTATGGCGGACTCGACGGTGTGCGGTGTGGTCATGGCGGGTGGGGGTGGCTGGGGATAGGTGGTGATGGCGGACTGCGGGGAACGGATTCGACGGGGTCGGTAAAGTGCCTTTGTGGTTTCTCCCGATGTTGTCCCTGATGCTGTGGCGGATCGTCGTGCTCGCCTGCTGGCGGGGGCGGCGGTGACTTTGGGGCAGCTCAACGATGTTTTGGCGCCGTTGGGTGGGATGTTCGCCGAGCGGGGGCACAGTCTTTATCTGGTCGGTGGCAGCGTGCGTGACGCGGTGCTCGGCCGGCTCGGCAACGACCTGGATTTCACCACCGATGCGCGGCCGGAGGTCGTGCAGGAGTTGATGCGTGGGTGGGCCGATCACCTGTGGGATACCGGTGGCCTGGCTTTCGGCACGGTCAGCGCGGCCAAGGATGATCAGCAGCTCGAGATCACCACCTTCCGCGCCGATACCTACGACCGGGTCTCGCGCAATCCGGAGGTCACTTTCGGTGACACCCTCGACGGCGACCTGGTGCGGCGCGATTTCACGGTGAACGCGATGGCGGTCAAGATCGCTGCCGACGGGTCGCTGGAATTCGTGGATCCGCTCAACGGGATCGACGCGCTCCTCGATGGTGTGCTCGATACCCCTGCGGCGCCGCAGGATTCGTTCGACGACGATCCGCTGCGCATGCTGCGAGCCGCGCGCTTCGTCGCCCAGCTGGGGTTCGAGGTGGCGCCGCGGGTGCGTGCGGCGATCATCGAGATGGCCGATCAGATCGACCGGATCACCGCCGAGCGGGTGCGCGCCGAACTCGACAAGCTGATCGGTGCCGACCACCCGATCGACGGCATCAACGTCATGTGCGACACAGGTTTGGCGCAGCGGGTGCTGCCCGAGGTGCCCGCGATGAAGCTCGAGATCGACGAGCACCACCAGCACAAGGACGTGTATCAGCATTCTTTGACGGTGCTCTCGCAGGCGATCGACCAGGAGGAAGGCGACCCCGACCTGGTGTTGCGCTGGGCGGCGCTGCTGCACGACATCGGCAAGCCCGACACCAAGCGCAACGAGCCCGCGGGCGGCGTCAGCTTCCACCATCACGAGGTGGTCGGCGCGAAGATGGTGCGCAAGCGGATGCGGGCGCTGAAGTATCCGAAGGCGTTCACCGAAGAGGTTGCGCGCCTGGTGTTTCTGCACTTGCGTTTCCACGGATACGGCAAGGGGCAGTGGACGGATTCGGCGGTGCGCCGGTATGTCACCGACGCCGACGACCTGCTCGATCGGCTGCACAAGCTCGTGCGCGCCGACTGCACCACTCGCAACAAGCGCCGCGCTGCCGCGCTGAGCTCGACCTATGACGAGCTGGAGGACCGGATCGCCACGCTGCGCGCGCAGGAGGATCTGGCGCGGGTGCGGCCGGACCTCGATGGCAACGCGATCATGGAATTGCTCGGGCTGCCGCCGGGTCCGCAGGTGGGTAAGGCGTGGAAGTTCCTGAAGGATCTGCGCCTGGACCGCGGTCCGATGACGAGGGAAGAAGCTGAAGAAGCCCTCCAGGAATGGTGGAGTACCCAGCCCTGATCAGAAGATGATCAGCGTTGTTCCCGCGATGATGGCGTCGCGGATCTGGGTCAGGTCGAACGAGCCGGTGGTCTCCGGCAGTTCGAGCCGGAATTTCACCTCGTCGCCGCGACGGTGCGCGTAGGAAATGCTCGCCCGGTTGGGCAGGTCGTCGAGTAGCAGTGCGGGTGCGGGCACGACGCGTTTGGGGAGCCGGATGCCGTACCAGCTGGCCTTGCGGATGTCGAGGGTGAGCAGGTTGTCGTAGACCTGCCCGTCGACGACCGCCCGCATCTTGCGCGTGCGATGCGTCGCGACGATCTGTCCGCGATCGTCGAGCCGCACCCGCCAGTCCAGGTTCTGGGCGTCCACCCAGTCCGTCATCGCGCCGATCCCGATGGTGCCCTCGATATCGAGCTGCTGGACCCGGACCTTGGTCGGCACACCGGGAATCAGCCGCACGCCGTGCGCGACCACGGTGACCGTGTCGAAGGGGTGCGAGTCCCAGACCAGGTTCGACAGCACCGTCTTGCTCTGGAAGTGAGCGCCGCGTCTGCGCACCTTGAAGGTGTCGAGGGTGGCGGTGAGGTCGTGCCCCAGCAGCGTGGCGCTGATCTCCTGACCGCCGAAACGGCTGAGGATGCCCTCGCTGAGCACGGTCATCAGCACATCGGGCATGAGCGCGGTGACGGTGCCGGAACCCAGGTCGGCGACGGGGTCGGCCCAGGACGTGGTGAAGCCGAGCCACTGGTCGATCCAGGAGGGGTCGAGCAGGCGTTTGCCCATATCGACAGCGCCCGCCAGTGACCAGGACTTCGGATCGAAATACGTGGCCATGATGGCACCGAGCGTACTTGGCCGAATCTCCGGTGGCCACGAAGTGTGACCCGATTATGGGACATCACGACCGGCTGATTCCGAAAGTGCGGAGTTGTTTTCTTGTTATGTCCGAATCTGCGGATATATCCTGACCGCGTGGCGAAACTGCGAATCAAGGAAGCGGCCGATCTGCTCGGCGTCAGCGACGACACGGTGCGTCGCTGGATCGACACGGGCACGCTGACCGCGACCAAGGATGCCGCGGGCCGCCTGGTACTCGACGGCAGAGAGCTGGCCGAACACGCCGTCGAGCAGGCGCGCACGCCACACACCCAGGTGGGTAGTGCCAGCTCGGCACGTAATCGGTTCCCCGGTCTGGTCACCCGCGTGGTGTCGGACACGGTGATGGCACAGGTGCAGATGCAATGTGGTCCTTTCACGGTGGTCTCGCTGATGAGCAGCGAATCGGTACGCGAGCTGGGGCTCGAGCCGGGCAGCGTCGCGTTGGCGAGTGTCAAGGCGACGACTGTGGTGGTCGAGAAGGCCGCCGAATGATCCGCCGGGTAGCGGTCGGTGCCGTGCTGGTGGTGCTCACGGCCAGCGGTTGTGGTGCTGAGAACGGCAGTGCCACCGGGGAATCCACGCTGACGGTGTTCGCCGCGGCCTCGTTGAAGAGCGTCTTCACCGGGCTGGAGAAGGACTTCGAAGCCGCCAATCCCGGTGTGGACGTGCAGTTCTCGTTCGCGGGCTCGTCGGATCTGGCCGCGCAACTCGAAGCTGGCGCTCCCGCTGATGTTTTCGCGTCGGCCGACCAGCCGACCATGGACAAGGCCGTCAAAAGTGGCCGAATTACCGCAGCACCAGCGACTTTCGCGACCAATGTCCTGACACTGGTCACCGCGCCGGGAAACCCCAAGGGCATCAACGGAATCAACGACCTCGCCGACGCCACCCTGGTCGTCTGCGCCCCCCAGGTCCCGTGCGGCCGGGCAACGAAAAAGGTCGCCGATGCCGCGGGCGCCACGCTGCACCCCGTGAGCGAGGAGTCCTCCGTGGCCGACGTCCTCACCAAGGTGACCTCCGGCCAAGCCGACGCGGGCTTCGTCTATGTCACCGATGCGTCAGGTGCGGGCCCGAAGGTGACCGCCGTCCCGGTGCCCGAGTCCTCGGCTGCGGTGAATTCGTATCCGATTGCGGTGGTAGCTGATTCGAAACAGGCCGCGAATGCGCGGAAGTTCACCGAGTTGGTCACCGGGCCCACCGGCCGAGCAGCCCTCGCCGACGCGGGGTTCGGCGCACCGTGATCGGCGTCGGCGGCGTAGGCGAACCGGGCCCGCGTGTTGCGCGGACCGGCTCTGTTCGTGCTGGTTGGCTGGTGTCGTGAAGTTCCTTCGTGGTCCGGGGGTCGGTGCCGCTGGGCTGCCTCGGTGGTTGCTGGTGCCCGCCGTCATCGGGTTCGGGCTGGTGGTGGTTCCGCTCGCGGCGTTGGCCTTGGGGGTCGAGTGGGGGCGATTCGTCGAGCTGGTGAGTACCGAAGCATCCAGGGACGCACTGTGGTTGAGCTTGCGGACGGCGACCGCGAGCACGGTGTTGTGTCTGGTGTTCGGGGTGCCGATGGCCGCGGTGCTGGCGAGGGCTCGATGGCGTGGACTGCCGATGTTGCGGGCGCTGGTGTTGCTGCCCTTGGTGTTGCCGCCGGTTGTCGGTGGTATCGCGCTGCTCTACACCTTTGGTCGGCGTGGACTGTTGGGCGAACATCTGGAGGCCGCCGGAATTCACATCGCGTTCAGTACGAGCGCGGTGGTGCTGGCGCAAACCTTTGTGGCGCTGCCCTTTCTGGTGCTCACCCTCGAAGGGGCGTTGCGGACGGCGGGTAGTCGCTACGAGCAGATCGCCGCGACGCTCGGTGCGGGGCCGAGCACGGTCTGGTGGCGAATCACCCTCCCCTTGCTTCGCCCGGCCTTGATCTCCGGCGCGGTCCTCGCCTTCGCCCGCGCCCTCGGCGAATTCGGCGCCACGCTCACCTTCGCGGGCAGCCTCCAGGGTCGTACCCGCACACTGCCTTTGGAGATCTACCTCCAGCGCGAGGCCGATCCAGATGCGGCCGTCGCCCTGTCGGTAGTGCTCATCATCGTCGCCGTGCTGATAGTTCTACTCGCCTACCGTCGCACCAGCCCGATCCCGGGCACCCAGCTGCGCAGTGGTGCCCCGAGCGCGATCGGCGGCGTGAAGTGACAGATGATTCTCGCGAGCAGGCCCCCGCGACCGGACCGGCCGACGTTCCGCGCGGTATGGGCCAATCGCTGGGTTCGCAGGGGGCACCTGCCAATCCGCCGGGCGAGGCGACAGGCGCGTCGGATTCCGCGACCGCGCCTGCTGAGGCGTCGAGTGACTCGACCGGCCTGTCGGTATCTGCGACTTCGCCTGTTGAGGCGTCGAGCCGTCTGATCGGTCTATCAGTATCCGCGCGGATCGCTGCCCGCGATCTCGACATGCGTATCGACGTCGCCCCAGGCGAGGTCCTTGCCGTGCTCGGTCCCAACGGCGCGGGCAAATCCAGCCTCCTGCAGGTGATCGCCGGGCTGGTCGTCCCCGACGAGGGACACGTGCGGCTCGGCGATCGCACCCTCACCGACACCGCCAGAGGTATCGCACTACCTCCACATCGACGCGGAGTTTCCCTCCTCGCCCAGGATCCCCTCCTATTTCCCCATCTCAGCGTGCGCGACAACGTCGCCTTCGGTCCACGTAGCCGAGGCGCGAACAACCGAACTGCCCGAAAAGCCGCGGAAGACTGGCTGACAGCGGTCGACGCCACCGACCTCGCCGACCGCCACCCCGGCGCGCTCTCCGGCGGCCAAGCCCAGCGGGTCGCCCTGGCCCGCGCCCTCGCCGTCGACCCGGACCTGCTGCTTCTCGACGAACCCATGTCGGCCCTCGACGTAGACGTAGCGCCGGCCATGCGCACCCTGCTACGCCGCGTCCTGCGCGACGAACCCGGCCGCGACCATCCCCGCTGCGCTGTCCTGGTCACCCACGACATCATCGACGCCATCACCCTCGCCGACCGCCTCGTTGTCCTGGAGGCAGGCCGCGTCGTCGATTCCGGCCCGGTCGCCGAGGTGATGTCGCACCCACGCAACCCCTTCGCCGCCCGCATCGCCGGCCTCAACCTCCTGCGCGGTACCGGCGTCGAGTCCGCGCTCCTTCCATCGTCGGCCGAGGCCCGGCCGGAGTCCGGACCCCCGACCTGGGATCAGCGGAGTTCGGCGGGCCGTCACAGCGCCGGCGAACCTTCGATGCCGCGGGCTCACCCCGGCCACTTCGGCGCCCCGACCTTCGGGACCGTGCTCGTCGAAGGCCTCGGTGTCGATGGCTGCGTAGTCGGCGATTTCGCCCCCGGCGCCCGCGCGGCAGCGGTCTTCTCACCGGCCGCGGTATCGGTGTTCCGTACCCGGCCCGGCGGCAGCCCACGCAATGTCTTCACCGTCGACATCGCGGAGATCACCGACCGTGGCGGCATCGTCCGGGTCCGCGGTGACGCACCGCAGGCACCCGGCCTGTGCGCCGATCTGACCCCGGCGGCCGTCGCCCAACTCCACCTCACCATCGGTGCGCAGGTGTACTTCGCCGTGAAGGCCACCGAGGTCCGCGTCTACGCCTGCTGAACCACGCCCCCGGTGATAACGGTATGAATCTGTGCGTTCATGCTCGAATTACCGGGGTACCTACCCGGCGAGTGACCCGCGAAGACCGGAGGGCATCGCATGCCGCTGGACCTGAACAGTGATCTGGGCGAAGGCTTCGGCCCGTGGCGGATGGGCGACGACGCCGCCATGCTCGATATCGTGACCAGCGCGAATATCGCGTGTGGCTTCCACGCGGGCGACCCGACGATCATGCGCCGCACCTGCGAACTCGCGGTGGCGAAGGGTGTGCGGATCGGCGCGCATGTCGGCTATCGCGACCTGGTCGGGTTCGGCCGCCGCGATATCGCCATCTCCCCGGCCGACCTGCGCGACGAGGTGCTCTATCAAATCGGCGCGCTCGCGGCCTTCGCGCGGGCGGCGGGCGACCGGGTGCGCTATGTGAAACCGCACGGCGCGCTCTATCACGCGGCGGCCCGCGATCGTTTGCTCGCCGAGGCCCTTGTCGCCGCTGTGGCCGAGGCCGAACCGGGTCTGGCGCTGCTCGGTCCGGCGGGTACCGAATTGGAACGTGCCGCGCAGCGAGTGCGTTTCATCGGTGAGGGATTCGCCGACCGGGCCTACACTGCAACAGGTTCGCTGGCCCCGCGCGGAGTTGCCGGGGCGGTGCTGTCGCCCGACGACGCCGTGTCGCAGGCGACAACTCTTGCGCTGTCAGGGACCGCGCGTACCGTAGACGGTCCCGGTACGGTCGCCGTGTCCGTGGCCAGCGTGTGCGTCCACGGCGACTCTCCGGCGGCCGTCGAGATGGCCCGCCGGATCCGGGGGGCGCTCGACGAAGCCGGGATACCGGTGGAGCCGTTCAGCTGAGGGGCGGGAGGCAGGATGGACATCGATTGGAACGCGCGGATCCGACCCGCGGGTGACCGCGCCATGCTCATCACCCTCGACGACCCGCGCCCGGTGCAGCGCTTGGCCTCCGCGCTGCGTGTGCACGCGATCGCCGGTGTCGAGGATGTGCTGCCCGCGGCGGAAACCGTGCTGGTCACCATGCATTCGGTGAGCTACGGCGTGCAGGTCCGCCGCGAGCTCGTCGCGCTGCTCGACCGGCTGGATCACGAGCCGCCGCAAGCGGATTCGCCGGATGTTTCCCGTGGAACAGTGCCCGATACCGAGCCTGTCGTGGAGATTCCCGTTCGCTACGACGGCGCGGATCTGCCCGAGGTGGCCCGGCTGCTCGACCTGTCGATTCCGGCGGTGATCGCGGCGCACACCGGCACCGTCTGGCGCTGCGCGTTCGTCGGTTTCGCGCCCGGTTTCGGCTATCTCACCTCGCCCGACGGCAGGCTCACGGTGCCCCGGCGCACTCGGGCCCGCACGGCGATCCCGGCGGGCGCGGTGGCACTCGCGGGCGGGTATTCGGCGGTCTATCCGCGCGGCACACCGGGCGGATGGCAATTGATCGGCACCACCGATCTGCGAATGTGGGCGGTGGACCGCGATCCACCCGCGCTGGTGCGGGCGGGTTCGGCGATCAGGTTCGTCGCTTCCGAGGAATAGCTGCTTCGGGGAAAATCAATGGCTGCTCAACGGTGCGCCGCCTCGACTCACCAATCGGGGAGAGATCGCATGTTGATCTTGATAGAGCGGGTGGGGCCGCTCGCGACGGTGCAGGACCTGGGCAGACAGGGCTGGTTCGACTCCGGCGTCGGCCAGGCGGGCGCGGCCGACCGCGGGTCACTACGGCTGGCGAACCGGCTGGTCGGCAATCCGGAGGAATTCGCCGCCATCGAGGTGCTACTCGGGGGGCTGGCGCTGCGCGCCGACGGTCACCTCACCGTCGCGGTCACCGGCGCCCCCGCCCCCGCCACCGTGGATGGCACCCCGGTCGGCCATGCCAGCGTGCTCGAACTCGACGAGGGTCAGGTGCTGCGACTGGGCTTGGCGAGCACCGGTCTGCGTAGTTATGTGGCGGTGCGTGGCGGCATCGATGTGGCCAAAGTGCTGGGGTCGCGCAGCCGCGACACGCTGTCGGGCATCGGACCGGACCCGCTGCTCGTCGGCATGTACTTACCTGTCGGTCCCCCGCCGCGCACCTTGCCGACTGTGGAATTCGCGCCGGTTCCGCAGCCGCCGGAAATTCTGACGGTCCGCGCGTGTCCGGGCCCACGCGCCGACTGGTTCGCCGATCCGGACCAGCTGTTTCGCGGGTCCTGGGTCGTTTCCGCCGACACGGACCGCGTCGGCGCCCGCCTGGATCGCGCTGACGGACCACCGCTGGTGCGTTCGGTCGCGCGCGAATTGCCCTCGGAGGGTGTGGCGTTGGGATCGGTGCAGGTGCCACCGAGCGGTCAGCCGGTCATTTTCCTGGCCGATCACCCGATCACCGGCGGTTACCCGGTGATCGCCGTCGTCCTCGATGCCGATGTCGACCGTGTCGCGCAGGCTCGCCCGGGCGACAAACTGCTGTTCGTGGCAGCTCCGGCGATCAGCGCGGCGGATTCAATCGTGCGTGCATGAGGTACACGTTGTAGCTGTCCCACGCCGATATCGTGAAGTACAGATCCTGCGCGGTCGACCACGGATGGATGAAACCGCCGTACCCCTTCGGATACATCTCGGTGGACACCAGCGGCACCGTCGACGTCCACGCGCCCTGCGGCTGACTCGCGGTCCGCAACACGATCTGGCTCGCGATCGAATCGAGGTAGACCATCTGCCACTGCTGGCTCTCCTCGTCGAACCGCACCGACAGCTCACTGGCGGTGCCGTGCACGAGCGGTGTCGCCGAGTTCTGCGCCGCGGGTGCCCAACTGCCGTCCACCCAATACTGGTAGGCCGTCTTGTTGAGCACGTCGTTCTTGCGCACCCTGGCCAGCCCGATCATCCCGATCCGGCCGTTGGGCGTGCCGAACATGTAGACGTAATCCCCGTGCGGCACCATCGCGGCCACCTGGAATTGCCCGAGCCCGAACATGTTCTCCCAGCGGGCATGCTGATCTTTGGTCCAGGTCTGGCCGCCGTCGTCGGAGTAGGCGAGCCCGCCGTAGTTCGTCAGCCACATGCCGGGGATCTTCGACCAGTGGTTCACCGACATGTAGCTCAGGAACTGCCTTTTCCCGAGCGCGAACCCCGAGGTCGGGATCGTGGTGGTCTCCCAGTTCTTGATCTTGCGGCTGCCGAGGAGTTCGGCGGCATGGCAGGGGCTGTCCTGCACCATCGAGTCGATGGTGATCCCGTCGCTCAGGTCTGTGTCGGTGCTGTAGGCGAGCACATTCGACCGCCAGTCGGCGGTATCGGCGCCCGCGCCGCCGTAGGCCCAGCCCTCGCCGAAGGTGTCGCCGAAAACCATGGCGACCTTGCCCGGTTCGGTTTCCCAGAACAGCCCGAGGTCGGTGCCGTCGACCTGCCAGCGCATATCGGTCCGGTTGGCCGAGCCGTGCCCGGTGACCTGTTCGACGAGCCGCACGGATTCCACCTTCGCGGGCACGACGGGCGCCGCCAGCGGGCCACGCTCGATCGGCCGGACCAGCGGCGCGGGCGCTTCCTGGGCCGGCTCGCCCTCGCCTCCGGGTACCGGGATCGGGATCGGCTCGATCTCCGGTTTGATCCTGATCCGGGGCAACGGGGTGGCCGAACCGGTCCCTGAACCGGTCGCCGAACCGGTCGACGTTGTCTCGTGGGTATTTTCCGGTTCCGGTTCCGGCGTGTCTCGCACCTCCGGGCACGGATTGCGGCACGGATCCGAGGGCAGCGGAACCTGCGCGACGCGGGTGTTGTCGTGCGGCGGGTCGGGAATCGGCACCGGCGTCAGCTCCGGCACCCAGACCGGGATATCGATGCTCGGCGGCACGACCGGCGCGGGCGGCGCGGGCGGCGCGGCGGGATCCGGCAGCCGGTTGACCGGGTCGAATCCCGTTTCCCCGCAGATGTTTACCGGCGGCGGCAGCCACGGCAGCGGACCCGCCTGCGCGGGCACAGCGAGGATGGCAGACAGCGCCACACCCATGACGGCAGTTCCGTGCGATACCGGTCTTGCGCGCATCTGGCTCCCTGGAATCGGTGTCGGCGAGGAACACCTGTGATCTGTGTGAACTTACCGGAACCGATCGCTGTTGCCGTGCGTCCAAACAGATGTGAACGAAATCGAGTACGTCTTCGGAACCGGCGACGCGGTCGTGCACCACTGGTCGAGCCACGACGAATTGGCCGACACGAGCGCCTTCGACGCCCTATGGATCGACTACGACTCCGGCATCGACGACACTTTCCTCCCCGACATCCCGCTGGCCACCGTCGACCATCGGACGGTCCTGGCGCAGGAACCCGCGGGCACCCTCAGCAGGCCACCCTGGCTCGACGGGAGTTGAGCGCGATGGCCACGATGCCGAGCGCGTAGACCCCGGCACCGGCCAATACCACGGCGATGGAGCGTCCGTCGGCCGGAATCACCAGCGCGGCCACCGCGATCGCCAACACGAAACAGACGTTGAAAACCGTGTCCTGCAGGGCGAATACCTGTCCGCGCTGGTCGTCGTCAATGTCGATCTGCATGCTCGCGTCGCCGGTCAGCTTGATCGTCTGACCGGCGAGGCCGAGCCCGAACGCGCCGATCAGCAGGAGCCGGTGCGCGTTGTCGATCGCCGAGCCGGTCGCCAGCGCGATCGGTGTCACGAGCGTGAGCTGCACGATCACCGCGGTCGTGAGGCCGAGCAGCACGGTGCGCGGTCTGCCGAGACGGGGAATCAGGATCGGCGTTCCGATCGCGGCCACCAGCATGCCCGCCGCCGCGAACCCGATCGCCACCCCGAAGCCGACCAACCCGCCGCTCATCTGCGCGCCGTCGGTGGGCTGACGCAGCACCAGCACCATGATCAGCGTGTTCATCCCGAACACGATCCGATGTGCGCCGATTCCGATCATCGCCGTAGTCACCTGAACCGAATGCCACACCGCCCGCGCGCCGGTGCGCAGACCGGTCGCGATGGCGTGCACGGTGCTCTCGCTCCCGGCCGAACCGCGATCGGGCCCGAGCACCTGCGGGCGGAACCCGAGTGCCAGCACCGCACCGACCAGCGAGCCGATCCCGCTGAGTGCCACCGCCACCGCCGAGGCCGCGTCACCCGCGCCGATCAGCGCGATCACCGCCACCGATGCCGCCGCGCCGATCCCGGCACACACCGAGGCCACCGTCGCCAGCACCGAATTCATCGGCACCAGCCAGCGCTGTTCGAGCACCCGAGGCAGCGCCGCCGACACACCGGCCAGGACGAACCTGCTGATCCCCACCGTCGCCAAGGCCAGCACCAGCAGCGGCGTCTCCCCCACGCCCACGAACAATCCGATCGCGGCCACGCCGATCAAGACGGCCCGCGCCACACTCGCGACCAACAGCACATTGCGCCGATCCCACCGATCCAGCAGCGCGCCCGCGTACGGCCCGAGCATCGAATACGGCAGCAGCAATACCGCGAAACCGGCGGCGATGGCCAGTGGATCGGTCTCGCGTTCCGGGTTGAACAGGATCGCGCCCGACAGGG
Source organism: Nocardia sp. NPDC059195 (assembly GCF_042754695.1). Classification (NCBI taxonomy): domain Bacteria; kingdom Bacillati; phylum Actinomycetota; class Actinomycetes; order Mycobacteriales; family Nocardiaceae; genus Nocardia; species Nocardia sp. NPDC059195. The sequence goes on from NZ_JBHZBG010000013.1 coordinate 11,711, forward strand.
CAGCCTGGAACATCCCGTCACCGAACTGCGCGGCCAGCCGCAGCAGGGCCAGGCGCGGCATCCGCGGGTTACGGCGGATCACCGCGCGGGTGTCGCGAAGCAGATGTCTCATCGAGATCGGCTGCTCATCCGCCGTATTCGAGCCGTCAGAGGGATGAGTCGACACGCCATGACCATAGTGCCAAGGAGAACCGTCCAGGTGAGCACTCATACCCGTGAGCAGTACACCATCACCGGCGCCGAGGCGAACCGCCGCACACCCGTGGGCTGTACACCTTCACTATTGGTGCCAGAATTGAACGGTGACGCCCACATCGACGACACCCCCGCGGATCGAACTGCACCGCGGTGGCGACCGGATGAAGACGCGGATCCCGTGGCTCGACTCGAAGCATTCGTTCTCCTTCGGTGAGCACTACGATCCCGACAACACCCATCACGGGCTGCTGCTGGTGAACAACGAGGACGTGGTGCTGCCCGGCGAGGGCTTCGACACCCATCCGCATCGGGACATGGAAATCGTCACCTGGGTGCTCGGCGGCAGCCTCGTGCATCAGGATTCGCTCGGCCACAACGGTGTGATCTATCCGGGTCTGGCCCAGCGGATGAGCGCGGGCACCGGCATCCAGCACTCGGAGAAGAACGATTCGTGGCGCCTCGACGGCAAGTCCCATGACGAGCCCGTGCATTTCGTGCAGATGTGGGTGGTCCCCGACGAGCCCGGTGTCGACCCCGGCTACCAGCAGCTCGAGATCGATGACGAACTCGCGCGCGGCGATCTGGTGACGGTCGCGTCCGGCCTACCCCGCTATCGCGACCGCACCGCCATCGCGATCAATTCCTCGCACGCGGCCATGCACGTCGCCAGGATGACGGCCGACAGCCCCGGCGTGACTATCCCAGATGCGCCCTACCTGCATGTTTTCGTCGCGCGCGGCGAGATCGACGTCGAGGGACTCGGCACCTTGTCCCAGGGCGACGCGGTCCGGCTGACCCGCTCCGGCGGCCAGCTGATCCGTCCGCACGGCGATGCCGAGGTGCTCGTCTGGGAGATGCACGCGCGTCTCGGCGGACAGTGACCTCAGGCCGAACCCGGCTGACGCAAGAGGGTCGCCGACTTGGCATTGGACCGGGTAGCGGCGACGATCTGCGCGAAATCCGGCCGGAAATCACCGTCGGGCGCCTGCATCCAGGTGCGATACCCGCTGCGCTCGTCGGCCGGCGACGGCAGCACGATATCGCTGCCGGGTAAGGCGACCGAGGCGCACACCCGGAACAGCTCGGCGAACAGCACGGTGTCGAGGTAGGAGTTGTCGACCGGCCCGGTGAGGAAGGTCCAGCGACCGGAGCGTGGATGGGCGATGATCGGCCCGCAGCGCATACCGCGCGTGACGAGCAGCCCGCGGACCCGTTCGCCCAGCGTGGATGGCATCACCACCGCGCCGACCGCGCCGATCTCGAGCACGATCCGTCCCAGCGCCGCGTCGACGACGCCGTAGAGGCCATGGTGCTTGCGGTACTGGCGACAGCGCGCCAAAGCGTCCTGGATGGCCGAGTATTCCTCGGCCGCCGTATACCCGCCCTTGTCCTCGTCAGTGCGCAACGTGCTCATCACGACCTCGTCTCTGTCGACGCTGGTTCGATGTAGCTGTGAGTTCGCTCGATCCGGGCGAATCTCGGTGAGAGTTGAAGCATCACGACCCGGTGGCTCGGGAAACTTTTTCATAACGGCAGGACGTGAGAGAAAAAGACCGTTCTGCACAGCCTATAGCCGCACAACCATGCTGACAATAGTCAGTAGCTGGCGTGTCGATCGGCGTACGATATTTGCCCATGGCTCCCGTTTCGCCGACCGTCGCGCGGTGGGAACTCGTCCTGCGTTTGCGTGAACTCCGCGAGCAGCGCGGGTTCGATTCGGCCGGTTTCGCCCGCCGCGTCGGGTTCACGCCCGCCAACTGGTCCCACGTCGAGAAGGGCAGGCGGGTGCTCACCCGCACCACCATCGAACCGGTTCTCGATGTCCTCGATGTCACGCCCGACGAACGCCACGAACTGCTCGCCCTGCTCGAGGTGAGCAAGCAGCGTGGCTGGTGGGCGACGGCCTCCTCGGCCCTGATCGGCCCCGAGTTGCAGCGGCTGTACGGGATGGAGGCGGGCGCGCAGAGCATCCGCAGCTACGACAGCATGATAGTGCCCGGATTGTTGCAGACCGAGGCTTACGCGCGGGCCTTGATCAGCGCCGATGTGATGATCCGGCCGGTTCAAGTAGACCAATTAGTCGCCATCCGGCTGCGCCGTCAGCGACGGCTGCGTGAACCCGATCCGCTCGAACTCACCGCGGTGCTCGGCGAGGCCACGCTCCGTCAGCAAACCGGCGGCGGCGAGGTGCTGCGCGAGCAGTTGCGGCACCTGGTCGCGCTGGTGCGCGAGCTCGACACCGTCGATGTGCGCGTCATCCCGTTCAGCGCGCCCGAAGGTGCCGTGCTCGGCGGTTCCAGCTTCCATTTGCTCGACTTCGCAAGCGATCAGCTACCAACCTTCGCCTGGGCCGAGAGCGCGGTGTTCGGTGGACATGTCGACGACGCCGAACAGGTCCGCGATCTCGGCTTCGCCTACGTGCGTGCTCGCGAGCAATCCCTTTCCCGCACCGATTCTCTCGCCCTGATCAGGGAGTATGCGAGCGTGTAAGATTCGGGGTATGTCCACCACCGCTCGCCGCCGCCCGGCCGAACACGGCTGGTTCACCTCGTCACGCTCCAATAACGGCAACCAATGTGTCGAGGTTCGTTTCGATGGAAACGTTGTCCAGGTACGAGACAGCAAATTCCGCCGCAACCCGATGAACACCGGCGCAGCCGAGCCCATCATCACCGTCGACGCCCCCGTGTGGACAGCCTTCCTGCACTCTCTCCTGACCGAACATCACCACCCCGACCTCATCGCCCACGTCTCCCCTGACGGATCGACCACCCTCTGCCACGAAGACGTCCTGTTGCGTTTCACCGCCGCCGAATGGCAAGCCTTCGTAGCCGGCGCCCGAGACAACGAGTTCGCCTGCGTGTGAGATGACGTCGACAGCCGCCGGTGTTTCGGCATACTGGACCGCGTGACTTCTGATCTGAGTGCTCCCTCCGGTATTGATCTGTCCTTCCGCGATCAAGATGTGCGGGTGCAGGACGATCTGTTCACGCATGTCAACGGGCAGTGGTTGGCCGGGTACGAGATCCCGGCCGACCGGGCCGTCGACGGTGCGTTTCGCACGTTGTACGACCAGGCCGAGCTCGATGTGCAGGCGATCATCACCGACAGTGCGTCCGGTGCGGCCGACGATGCCGATGCCCGCAAGATCGGGGATCTGTTCTCGAGCTTCATGGCCACCGACGTGGTCGCGGCGGCCGGGTTCACCCCCATCGCCGAGGAGCTGCGCGCGATCGCCGAGGTGACCGACCCGAGCGCGTTCGCCGCGCTGCTCGGCCGCTTGCAGCGCACGGGAGTGCGTGGCGCGCTCGCCTACTACGTCGACACCGACGACAAGAACTCCACCCGCTACCTCGTGCACGCGACCCAGTCAGGCATCGGGCTGCCCGACGAGTCCTACTACCGCTCCGAGGAATTCGCGGGGATCCGCGACGCCTACATCGCCCACATCACCAAGATGTTCACCATCGCCGCCGGGGACGCGTCCCTGGATGGACTGCTCCCCGCGGACCCGGCCGAGGCCGCCCGTCGCATCTTCGAACTGGAACGCAAACTCGCCGCGGGCCATTGGGATGTCGTGCGGCGCCGTGATGCCGAGAAGAGCTACAACCTCACGACTTTCGCCGACCTGGTCGCCGAGAACCCGGAATTCGACTGGGCCGCTTGGGTAGACGGTGTCGCCGCGGGTCTCGACCGTGACGGCAAGGCCCTGTTCGCCGAGCTCGTCGTCCGTCAGCCCGACTACCTGCGCGCCTTCGCCACCGCGTGGGCCGAAGTACCACAAGCGGATTGGCGGACGTGGACGGCGTGGCAGGTCCTGCACGCGCGCGCCGGGTTCCTCACCGACGAGATCGTCGAGGAGTATTTCGACTTCTACGGCCGCACCCTCACCGGCGCCGAGGAGAACCGCGAGCGCTGGAAGCGCGGTGTGTCGCTGGTGCAGGAACTGCTCGGCGAAGCGGTCGGCAAACTGTATGTGGCCCGGCACTTCCCGCCGCAGGCCAAGGCCCGCATGGTGGAACTGGTGGCCAACCTCCAGGAGGCCTACCGGCGCAATATCGCCGACCTCGAGTGGATGGGCCCCGACACCCGCGCCGCCGCACTGACCAAGCTGGAGAAGTTCACCCCCAAGATCGGCTACCCCGACACGTGGCGTGACTACTCCGCGGTCGAGATCGACGCAGGAGACCTCGTCGGCAACTATCGCCGTGGCCACGCCGCCGACCACGATCGCGACCTGGGCAAACTGGGTGGCGAGGTAGATCGCGGCGAATGGTTCATGACCCCGCAGACCGTGAATGCCTACTACAACCCCGGCATGAACGAGATCGTGTTCCCCGCGGCGATTCTGCACCCGCCGTTCTTCGACATGAACGCCGACGATGCCGCCAATTACGGCGGGATCGGCGCGGTGATCGGCCACGAGATCGGCCACGGCTTCGACGACCAGGGCGCGAAGTACGACGGCGACGGCAACATGCAGGACTGGTGGACCGACGAGGACCGCGCCGAGTTCGGCAAGCGCACCAAGGCGCTGATCGACCAGTACAACGTGCTCTCCCCCGCCGACCTGGATGACGAGCACACCGTGAACGGCGAGTTCACCATCGGTGAGAACATCGGCGACCTCGGCGGCCTCTCGATCGCCCTCGCCGCCTACAAGATCTCGCTCGACGGCGGGCAAGCACCGGTCATCGACGGACTGTCCGGCCTGCAGCGCGTGTTCTACGGCTGGGCGCAGGTCTGGCGCACCAAGGCACGTACCGAGGAGGCCATCCGCCGCCTCGCCGTCGACCCGCACTCCCCGCCGGAGTTCCGCTGCAACGCGGTGATCCGCAATATCGACAGCTTCTATGAGGCTTTCGACGTGACCCCCGCCGACGCCCTGTACCTCGATCCCGCGGAGCGCGTGACGATCTGGTGACGTGCTCGACCCTGCCGACGAGCCGATCGCCGGTAGGGTCGGAACCCGTTGCTCGAGAAGGGGTTCGATCAGTGCGTTATCAGCAGGTAGCCGACGATGTCTTCACCATCGCAGGCACAGATGTGAACATGGTCCTGCTCCGCGAAGGGCGTGACCTGACGCTGGTCGACGCGGGTTGGTACGGCGACGCCGGGCTGATCGAAGCCACCATCGCAGCCCTCGGGCACCGCCCCGAGGACATCCGAGCGGTCCTGCTGACCCACGCTCACCTCGACCACGTCGGCGCCCTCAACCACCTCCAGGCGAAGTACGGCATCCCGGCATACACCAGCCCGATCGAGGTGTCCCACGCCAAAGGCGAAGTCCACGAGTCGGCCACGCCACTCGACGTCATCAAACGCCTGACCGACGTCTCCACCTGCGGCTGGGCTCTGCGCATCACCCGTGCGGGCGGCCTCCGCAAAAATCCGGTCCCCCACATCCAGCCCTTCCCTACTGAAGGCGCGCTGGATCTCCCCGGCCACCCCACGCCTATCCCGACCCCGGGACACACCTCGGGACATTCCGCCTTCTCTCTCCCAGCGGCAGGCGCGGTGGCCACCGGCGACACCCTGGTTACCGCCCATCCCACCTCGAAAATCCAAGGCCCCCAGCTACTTCCCGACTTCTTCAACCACTCGACCCCGGAAACCCTGGCAGCCCTCGAAGTTCTAGAGTCCCTCGCCTCGGACCTGGTTCTCCCCGGCCACGGCGACCCCTTCACCGAAGGCATCGCCGAGGCAGTCGCACAGGCCCGCGAGCATGCCGCGACCCTTCTGCGTTGAGCTGGGGACTAGATGCAGTAAGCAAGTGGTTGCTGTACTTCAAGCCCTAAAACGTGAAAAGGGAGAACCGTAGTCGCGTTTGTTGTATCTAAAGTATAGTATGGGCATGGTTGCTGTACTTTTTGGTCGCGGCCGCAGATGACATGGCCGCCGCATCGCGTCGAAAAACGTACGTGGACTCCGCAGCGTCGACAGGGTTCCCGAGACGACCGAATGCGAGAGCACGTCGACGTCTCGATCCCACCGCGCATCGCCGATCTCGAATACCACGTGAGCGGCCAGGTAGCCAGCGCAAACGAGGCCGCGCTGATCGCCGTCACCACGCTGGAAGCTGGGCACGGTCACTACCTGGCACCGCTCGCGGATTTCCTGCTGCGCAGTGAATCTGTGGCGTCATCAAAGATCGAGCACATCGACGCCGGCTGGCGTGCGTTCGGACGGGCGGTCGGCGGCGCGAAGGCGAGCGACGAGGCAAAATCGCAGCTCGCGGCGGTGCAGGCCTTGGTCGCCTTGGTCGATGCAGCAGGCGCGGGGCCGATCACAAAGGCCGGTCTGCTCAATGCTCACCGCCTCCTCATGAGCCCGGACTACTACGCGGCCCGCGAGTCGGGCCGGTTCCGGCAGGTTCAGAACTGGATCGGCGGCAGCGACTACACCCCGCTCAACGCGCTGTACGTGCCACCACCGCCGGAGCTTGTCGCCGAACTGATGGACGACCTGCTGATCTTCGCCGCACGCAGCGACTTGCCGATCGTCGCCCAGGCCGCGATCGCGCACGCACAGTTCGAGTCGATCCACCCGTTCGACGACGGCAACGGCCGGATCGGCCGTGCCCTGATCAGTGCGATTCTTCGGCGTCGCGGCCTGACCGACCGGGTCACGGTCCCACTCGCCTCGGTCATGCTCGCCGACACCCGGCGCTATTTCGCAGAACTGACCGCGTATCGCGCGGGCGAGGTCGACCAGTTCGTCGAGTACGTCGCGCTGGCGGCGGTGCACTCGAGCGCGGCGGCCTCCGACTCAGCACTTTCGTTGGCCGACTTGCCTGCTCGTTGGCGTGATGTCGCCAGGCCGCGGGCAAAGTCCTCGGATGAAATGCTGATCATGCACCTGCTCGACTATCCGATTCTCAACATCGACATCGCACACAGCCTGACCGGCACCACCGAGTCCGCCACTTATCGCGCCCTCGACCGGCTCGTCGAGGCTGGAATTCTCGAGGTGCTCTCGGAGTCCAAACGAAACCGCGTCTGGGCGGCCACCGACGTGCTCGCTGAACTCGACGCACTCAGTGCGGCCATCGGCCGCCGCTCCGCCGAGGCGGTGTCCTGATAGCTCAGCGCAAGCGCAGTTCGGTGTCCGCATCGAAGAAGAACACCTCTTCGGGCTTCGGCCGTAGGTGCAGCGTTTCGCCGAGGGTGGTCTGGAAGCGCCGGTCCACCCGGACGACGATCTTGCCCGAGCGGGTGGACCAGTCGGTGCCGGCGCCATGGGTGTAGACGAACGATTCGGCGCCCAGTTCCTCGAGTAGTTCGGCGACGACGGTGATCCCGGCGGGGTCGGTGGTGACTTCCCAGGATTCGGGGCGGATGCCGAGAATCGCGCGGGCACCGGAAATGCTGCGGGGCAACGGGATTCGCAAGCCGTCGAGAACAGCCTCGCCGTCGACCACGGGCGCTTCGAGCAGATTCATGCCGGGCGAACCGATGAACCCGGCGACGAAGGTGTTCAACGGGTTGTCGTAAAGCTCACGCGGAGAAGCGATCTGCTGCAAGGTGCCCTCGCGAAGCACCGCGACACGGTGACCCATCGTCATCGCCTCGACCTGGTCGTGCGTCACGTAGACCGTGGTCGTGCCGAGACGCTGCTGCAACGCGGCGATCTGGGAACGGGTGCTCACCCGCAGCTTCGCGTCCAGGTTGGACAGCGGCTCGTCCATGCAGAACACCTGCGGGCGGCGCACGATGGCGCGGCCCATGGCGACGCGCTGACGCTGGCCGCCGGAGAGCTTGGCCGGTTTGCGATCGAGCAGCGGCTCGAGTTCGAGCATCGCCGCGGCTTCCTTCACCCGAACCAGCGTGTCGGACTTCGACATTCCCGCATTGCGCAGCGCGAAGCCCATGTTCTCGGCGACGGTCATATTCGGGTACAGCGCATAGCTCTGGAACACCATCGCCACGTCGCGGGCGCGCGGCGGCAGGTGGGTGACATCGCGCTCCCCGATCCGAATCGTGCCCGCCTCGACGGATTCCAACCCGGCCAGCATGCGCAGGCTCGTCGATTTGCCACAGCCGGAAGGGCCGACCAGCACGAGGAATTCACCATCGGCGATGTCGATGTCGAGTGCGTCGACGGCGGGGGCGTCGGCGCCGGGATAGCGATGGGTCACACCGTCGAACTGCACTGTCGCCATGGCGAATTCTCCTACGAGGGAAAGCGAAACGGGCCGGCGATCACAAGCGACCACCGGCCCGCGGGGAACTACTTGGGCAGCTTGGGCGTGATCTGCCGGTCGATGATCGCCTGCACGTCGGCGGCGACCTTCGCGAGAACCTTTGCCGGATCGGCGTTCTGGAGGCCGATCTGCTCGTAGCCGGTGCCGATGATCTGGTCGGCGCCGGGCACGAACACGCGGGCGTAGTCCTGTGACTTCGCCACCGACAGCTGGTCGATCGCGACCTTGGAGTTCGGGTTCTTCGCCAGGAAGTCGATCTCGCTGGGGTCGGTCACGGCCGACTTGCGCACCGGCATGTAGCCCGTGTTCTGCGTGAAGTACGCGGTGTTGGCCGCGTTGGTGATGAACTCGATGAACTTGAGCGCGTTCACCTTTCGCGCATCCGAGATGCGCGACGGCACGGCGAGGCCCGCACCGCCGGTGGTGACGCCGGGACCGTTCGGGTGCGGCAGGAACGCGGTGCCGACCTCGAACTTGCCGTCGGCGTTCTTCTTGATGCCCTTGAGATCGCCGGTGGAGGCGATGGTCGAGGCGGCGACGCCGGTGCCGAAGTCGACCGCGATCTGCGGGCGGATCGCGGCGTACTTCTTGACGTTGATCGAGTCGCGCAGGTAGGTGGCCGCGGCGATCGAGCCCGGATCGGTGAACTTCAGCTGCCACTGATCGGAGTAGGCGCCGCCGAAGGTCCAGTTCGGGCCCTGGAAGGTCCAGCCGAGGTAGTTCTTGGCGTCACCCCAGGCGTGCGCGAACTTGTCGGCGCCGACGAGGGACTGCAGCTTCGGGCCCCACTCGTCGAATTCCTGCCACGAGTTCGGGCCGCGGTCGGGCAGACCGGCCTTCGCCCAGACGTTCTTGTTGTAGTAGAACAGCGGCGTCGAGCGGGCGTACGGCAGCGCGTAGTGCTTGCCGTCGAACAGGTAGTCGGCGGCGAGCGAGTCGACGTAGTCGCCCAGCTGCACACCGGCGGCACCGAAGTGCCCGTCGAGCGGCTCGATGGCCTTGCTCAGCGCGTAGTTGAACCACCAGACATCCGACAGCACAACAACATCGGGCAGTTCACCACCGGTGAGCGCGGCGTTGAACTTCTGCGCCACCTCCTCGTAGTTCTTGCCCGCGTCGACCAGGTTCACCGTCAGATCCGGGTATTTGGCCTGGAAGCGGTTGATCAGCTCCAGCTCCAGCTCCTTGGAGGTGCCGGGGTGATTGGACCAGAAGGTGATGGTGTTGGCGTCGCCGGAATCGCCGGACCCGCCGCCGGTGCCCGCGCACGCGGTCAGGGCTGCGGCAGCGGCAACGCCGCCGGTCAGGCCGAGGAAGCCACGGCGACTCAGCGCCGGGAATCGTGAGTTGGACACTGGCGAACTCCTGTTCGAGATTTAGCCCTTGACCGCACCGGAGGTGAGGCCCTTGATCATGTGACGTTGCAGGGCAAGGAAGACGATGAGGATCGGCAGCATCGTGAGCACGGTGCCCGCCATCACCGGCCCCCAGTTGGTGACGCTGGGGTTCTCGGTGTTCTGCAGCAGGGTGAGGCCGACCGGCAGTGTCGCGACGTCGGCGGAATCGGCCATCAGGAACGGCCAGAGGTACTCGTTCCACTCGTTGACCAGCGTCACCACCGCGAACGCCACCATCGTCGGCCCCGACATCGGCAGTACCACCTTGGTGAGCAGCCGCCACCAGTTCGCGCCGTCCATCCGCGCCGCCTCGATGACCTCACCGGGCAGCGACAGGAAGTGGTTGCGCATCAGGAAGGTGCCGAAGGCGACGCCGCAGAGCGGAATGATGATGCCCTGGAAGGTGTTTCGCCAGCCCAGCTGCGCGATGAAGGCGTAGTTGGAGATCACTGTGATCTGGTTGGGCACCATCAGCGCCGCGATGATCACCAGGAACACGATGTTCTTGCCGGGGAAGCGCAGGAACACCAGCCCGTACGCGCTGAACACACCGAGCGCGAACTTCACCGCCGACACCACGCCGGTGACGATCAGCGAGTTCCGCAGGAACGTCCAGAACGGCACCGTGGTGGTGGCGTGGGTGTAGTTCTCCGGATGCCAGCTGTGCGGCCAGTAGACCGCGGGCTGGGTGTAGATGTCGGAGCGGTCCTTGAGCGAGGTGATCAGGATCCAGAACAGCGGGACCCCGACGATGATCAACACGCACACCATCGCCGCATAGCCGAGCAGGGTGACGGCGCGTTCGCGTCGCTTGTACGAAAGCGTCTCGGGCCCTACATGTTTCATCGCTCACCTCGATCCATCACACGCACCTGGACCAACGTGACCACCAGCAGCACCACGAACATGATCGTGGCCACGGTGGCGCCGTAGCCGGCCCGGAAATTGCGGAACGACTCCTCGTACACCTGGAACACCATCGTCGTCGTGCCGTTGCCGAGCGGTCCGCCGCGCGTCATCACATTGATGATGTCGAAGACCTGCAGCGAGTTGAGCAGCACGGTGATCGACAGAAAGAATGTCGTCGGGCGCAGTTGGGGCAGAAGGACTTTCGTGAATCTGGTCCAACTGCTCGCGCCATCCATTTCGGCCGCTTCGAGCAATTCGGCGCGCACACCTTGCAGCGCGGCCAGATAGATCACGAAGGCGTAGCCGAGGTTCTTCCAGATGTAGGTGAGCGTCACCATGAACAGGGCCCAATCCGGGTCCTGATAGAAATCCGGCACATTGTCGACGCCGAGCCGGTGCAAGACGTCTTGTACCAGACCGAAACTCGGATCGAAGATGAATTGAAAAGCTACGCCGATCGCCGCGCCCGAAATCACGAATGGCGCGAAAATAGCCGAGCGGACTACATTGCGTCCGAACAGTTTTCGATCGAGCAACATGGCGAGTGCGAGACCGAGCGCCATACTCACCACGACAGCCGACACGGTGAAGATCACCGTATTGCTGACGACCTTCCATGAGTCGTCGCGCTGCCACCATTCGATGTAGTTGTCGAACCCGACCGATTTCGCCACCGGATCGGCGATGTTCCAGTCGGTGAACGATAGCCGGATGTTATCGGCAAGCGGCCGGTAAACGAACAGGGTGAGCAGCGCCAGGTTCGGCACCACGAGTACGGCGAACAGTGCGTAGTCCTGCCACCGACGGCTTCTCCCGGGGAGCACCCGCTCTGGACTCTTTCGCACCGCGGCAGCTTTACGGCGCATGGCGAACCGTTGGTTAACCCTGCCCGCCGATTTCCTGAACATCGGGCACACAGCACCGATTACAGCAAAAACCCGAACAACACGACCGGGATTGATCGTATTGTTCGGGTTTTGTTCAGCGGGTTTTGCTCAGTTCCAGTCGCCGAGACCGTCGCCCGCACTGAGGGTTCCGCCCTTGGTGCCGGTGATGATGACCGCGTCACCGCGACGGGTGTTCTCCAGGAACCACTTACCGTCGGCGGTACTCACATTGAGGCAGCCGTGGCTGGCATTGGAGTAGCCCTGCTGACCGACCGACCACGGGGCGGCGTGCACGAAGATGCCGCTGTTGGACAGGCGGGTCGCGTATTCGACCTCGAGCTTGTAGCCCTCGGGATCGGTGACCGGCACGCCGTACGTCGACGAGTCCATCGTCATCTTCTCGAGCCGCTCACCCACGATGTAGGTGCCGTTGGGGGTCTCGTAGCCGGGCTTGCCGAGCGAGGTCGGCATCTCGCGCACGACCTCACCGTTGATCGTCACGACGATCATCTTGGTGGCGTCGTCGACGGTGGCGACGAACGCGTCACCGATGTGGAACGCGCTGGTGGTGCCACCCGCGACCACGGTCACGTTGGTGTTGGCGGGCCAGAACTCGGCGGGCTTCCAGCGGACCTGCTTGCTGGAGGTCCAGTAGAAGTAGCCCGGCGCGTTCGTGCTCGAGGTGACCTTGATGGCCCGCTCGGCGGCGGCGCGGTCCTCGACCGGCTCCTTGAAGGTGATGATGATCGGCTGCGCGACGCCGACGGTCTCGCCGTCGGCGATGTTGATGTTCGGCGGCGCGAAGGGCGCCTGCTGCGCGGGCTCGTTCACCGCGGGCTGGCTGGAACCGCCGTCGAAGAACGGCAGATTCGGCTGAGCCTGCGCGGGCACGGCGATCAACGCGCCGGTCGCTGCGATCGCTGCCGACAGCAGCAGACCCCGGCGAAGCCAGTGCGATTGCCGCATATTTGCCTGGTAGTGCATAGGTTTCTCGTCCATTCCATCTCTCGTTCCGCGTGCGGCGCGCGAGATCTACTCAGTGACGCTCGTTCTCTTTGACGCAGAGGCCGCAACGGGTCTCTACGGGGTAACGACTTCCCCGACCCTGACCCTCCATTACTACCCGCACCAGGTGACAGGTGCCAGCCGCGTTGCGCGGTGATAACAGAGCGGCAACTATGTGCCGCGCGTCACATAACGCGGTGTTATTCATCGGCTTTCGTCAAACGCCGCGCTCACAGCGGCGAGTCGATAGCGGTGCGCACGAACAGCCGGGAAGCACAGGGGTGTGACTCTCAAACGTCACGTGAGGCAGATCACCCGGTCCGTGTGAAGTGGATCGCCCGATCCGGCGCGGTCGCGATATTGCGGGGCACCGTGCGGGGTCGGCGACCGAGTGCCAGTGCGGGCTCGAGGGTCAACCGGACCTCGGTCAGCAGCGTCGCGAGCACGATCCGCAGCTCGTGGTCGGCCAGCGTCGAGCCGATGCATCGCCGGTGACCGCCGCCGAACGGCGCGAACTCGAACGGGGTGACGGTGCGATCGAGGAATCGGTCGGGGTGGAACAGGTGCGGTGCGGGCCAGGTGGCGGGCTGGCGGTGGAGTACGCCCACGGCAAGGCCGATGGTGGCGCCCGCCGCCACGTCGACTCCGCGCCAGCGCAGCGGCTCCGTCAGTGTGCGCAACACGATCGGTACCGGGGGGTGCAGGCGCAGGGTTTCCTGGCAGACGGCGTCGAGCAGCGGTAGCCGGGCCTGTTCGGCGGGGTCCTCGCCTGCGGTCGGTAGCTCGGCGAGCAGGCGGGTGAGCAGGCCGGGTTCGCGGTGCAGGTGGTAGAGCGCCCAGGTCAGGGTGGTCGCGGTGGTTTCGTGACCCGCGACGAGCAGCGTGCGTAGCTGTTCGCACAGTTCGGTGTCGGTAGGGCTGCTGCCGTCGTCGTAGCGGGTGGTGAGCAGGAGGTCGAGCAGGTCGCCGCCGGCGGGGCCGGTGCGGCGTCGTCGGGTGATGTCGGCCAGGAGCAGCTCGTCCAGCCGCGCCCGCGCCGCGGTGAACCGCTCCCACGGACCGAAACCACCTATGCCACGGCGTAATACGGGCGCCACCATGAGTGGGGTGGTGAACGTGGCGAGGAAATCGGTTACCACACCGCCGTATTCGGCCTCACGATCGGAATCGGACCCGAACACCGTGGCGAGGATGACCCGCAGGGTGATCGTGCGCGCGGCCCTGAGCGCATCGATCCGAGTGCCGATTCGCCAGGGACCGTCTGCGCCACAACGGATCTCGTTCAGCGTCACATCCCGGATCACCTTCTCCATCGACCGCACCCGCGCACCGTGCAACGCGGGCGCCAGCAGCGCGCGATCCGTGCGATGCCGTGTCCCGGAACTGAGAATCAGCGACGCTGCCCCGACCATCGGCTCGATCGGATTGGGCAGCGGCGGCTCGAGCAGAGCGACCGGCGCCCGGAACAATTCGCGCGCCCCCTCGGCCGTTCCGGTGAACAGCACCGCCGGAAACCCGGGGAACCCGACCGCGAACGGATCACTGCGGGCAGCGCGTCGTCGCAGGTAACCGCCGAAATCCCGCCCAGCGGCGAGGCCGTGCAGCAACGACAAGCGCGGCGCGGCGGGCGCGGGGTTCAGCGAACTCATGTCCTTTACTACGGCGGGCTCCTCCCGGTGGTTCGATCAGGAACGGGCCGTGCGCACGGTCCCCTGCGCGATCGCCGCCAACTTGGCCAAGCGTGCGTCACCGAGCGCGGTGAGGGCCCCGCCCAGCCGATTGGTGACGAACGCGATCGACATTCCCAGATCGGGATCGGCGTACGCACCGGAACCGCCGACACCGTAGTGACCGAAGGCATTGCGCGGTTGCTGCTTGGTCATCAGCACCGGCCGGTGATAGCCGAGAGTGAATCGCAGCGGTAGTCCGAGGACATAGTCGCGGCTGCTGGTCTGCTGGGTCCGGTTGATCGTCTCGATCGTCTCCGGCCGCAGGAACCGCACCTCGCCCACCTGCCCGTCGTTGGCGAGTGCGCCGTACATCCTGGCCAGCGCCCGCGCCGAGAACACCCCGTTCCAGCCGGGCATCACCGCATCGTGCACCCGTGGATCGCGGACGAGTTCGTCGAAACCCTCCGGCATGCCCGCCTCGGCCAGCCCGCGCGCGGGCCGCACCCACGACAGCACCGACGACGCGGTGTTCCAGCGGATTCCCGGTGGCGCCAGATGCGGAAAGATCTTCGCGATCCGATACCGCTCGCCCGGCGGCACCTGGAACCAGAACTCGTCGATTCCCAAGGGCCGCGCCACTTCTCGGCGCAGTACCTCGGTGAACGGATCGCCGGTGACCCGCTGCACGATCTCGGCCACCAGCCAGCCGAAGGTGATCGCGTGATAGCCCGAGGTACGGAGACGGCGCGGGTCGGCGGGACTCTCGGCGAGGGCGGTCACCACCGCGTCGTAGTCGAGAATGCCCTCGCGACCGGGCACCAGCCCGCGCACCCGGTGCAGGCCCGCGCGATGGGACAGCACGTCACGCACGGTGATGTCGTCCTTGCCGTGCGCCCCGAACTCCGGCCAGTAGGTGGCCACCGGCTCCTCGTAATCGATGAGCCCGCGCTCGGCCACCCGATGCAGCACGGTGGCGGCGACGCCCTTGCCGGTGGAGAAGGTGAGCGCGACGTTCTCGCCGGTCCAGCGCTGATCCTTGGCCGCCCAGCCGGCCCAGATATCGACGACCGGGCTGCCGTCCAGATAGATGGCCAGCGCACCGCCACCGCGATTGGGCTGGGCGAACATCCCGAAGAAATGATCGGCGAGACGGATGAAGCGCGGATCGACCACCATCTGCCGTGGCGCCGCGAAATCGCCGGTCGGTACTGGTGCTGGAGTACTACTCACGGTGACCTCCTGATACACGATCGGGGGCCTGCGCCGCACGTGGCGACCGGAATCCCAAGGGTATCGCAGTGACCCGGCGATCGGACTCGAGTCGACGGGGGTGGCTCCGGTGGTGTATTCACAATGGGTGTTCGCAGATTTGCACCAGAGCCGACCCTCCGCACCGTCGCGGTCGCATGCTCGATCGGGTCGGCGCAAGGTAGTGGGACGGTTCGTCGGCGCGCTCGCCATCACGGTAACCGCGCTGGTCGCGACCGCCTGCGGTGGCAAGATCGACGGCTACGCCCAGCCCGCGATCGACGTCGTCCCCGCCACCAGCACCGCGACGCCGACCACCAAGCCGGGCAAGTCGACCACCACCAAGCCGGCGCCGACGTCGAGCAAGGGCGGCAAGACCGACTTCCAGGCCAATATCGGGGACTGCGTGTCGCTCGGCGGCACGGTCAACGACGCGACCATCGAGAAGGCCGCGTGCGGTAGCCGCTCGTCGAACTACAAGGTCATCGCCAAGGCCAAGACCAGCAACGGCTGCGTCGGCGACCGCGACAACTTCTACGCCGAGACGCTCAACGGCATCGAGACCGGCGCGCTGTGCCTCGACATCGACTGGGTCATCGGCGGCTGCATCGACGTGGGCGGCGACGAACCCAAGCGCATCGAGTGCAGCGAGGGCGGGACCGAACCGGTCAAGGTGATCACGATCAACAAGGACTCCGACAGCGTCGACGACTGCCCCGACGCCGCCGATTCGGGCTTCAAATACGCCGAGCGCCGTGTCGTCGTCTGCGTGGAGAGCCTGTAGTCCGACGAAAGACGCCGGTGGCGGCTAGTTTGGGGTGGTGCCCCAGACGGTTCGGCTGAACTCGGCCACGGGCCGGTGGATTCTGCTCGCCACCATCCTCGGCTCCTCGATGGCGTCGCTGGACGCCACCGTCGTCTCCGTGGCGCTGCCACGCATCGGCGAATCACTGCACACCGATGTCGCCGGGTTGCAGTGGACCGTCAACGGCTACACCCTCACCCTCGCCTCGTTCATCCTGCTCGGCGGTTCGCTCGGCGACCGGCTCGGCCGGCGCCGGGTATTCATCTGGGGGATCATCGGATTCGCGATCACCTCGCTGTTGTGCGCGGTCGCGGTGAACATCGAGATGCTCGTCGGCGCGCGGTTGCTGCAGGGCGTGGCAGGCGCGCTGCTCACACCGGGGAGTCTGGCGCTGATCTCGGCGTCGATCGATCGAGGCGATCAGGGCAGTGCGATCGGACTGTGGTCCGGTCTCGGCGGGGTGGCCGGTGCGTTCGGGCCGTTGCTCGGTGGTGGGCTGATCGATCTGGTCGGCTGGCGGGCGATCTTCCTGCTCAATGTGCCGCTCGCGCTGGTCGTCGCCGTCGTCACGCTCAAATACGTGCCGGAGAGTCGTGATCCGGAGGCGCCCGCGCGGATCGACGTGCCCGGCGCGGTGATCGTCGCCCTCGGGCTCGGCGCCCTCACGCTGGGGCTCATCGATTCCCGGGTCGTGCTGGTCGCGGTCGGGGTGGCCGCGCTGGTGTGTTTCGTGCTGGTGGAACTGCGCAGCCGGAATCCGCTGGTACCGCCGTCGCTGTTCCGGTCGCGGGTGTTCACGGCGGCGAATCTGGTGACGTTGCTCGTGTATGCCGCGCTCGGTGGCGTCTTCTTCCTGCTGGTCCTGCAATTGCAGCTGGTCGCCGGGTACTCGCCGATGGCGTCGGGCGCCGCGGGACTGCCCGTCACGCTGCTGATGCTGGTGCTCTCGGCACCGGCGGGACGGTGGGCGCAGCGGCACGGGCCGCGGATTCCGATGACGATCGGTCCGCTGCTGGCCGCGGGCGGGGTGTTCGCGCTGCAGCGGATCGGACCCGGCGCGGTCTATCTCACCGATGTGCTGCCCGGCGTATTCGTCTTCGGGCTCGGGCTGTCGGTGCTGGTAGCGCCGTTGACCGGCGCGGTGCTCGCCGCGGTGCGCGCGGGCGAGGCAGGCATCGCGTCCGGGGTGAACAACGCCGTCGCGCGAACGGCACAGCTACTCGCCGTGGCGGCGTTGCCCGGGCTGGCCGGGTTGTCCGGTGCGTTCGACAATCCGGTGGCCTTCGCCGCCGGCTTCGACACCGCGATGCGCTGGTGCGCGCTGCTGCTCCTGATCGGCGCGGGGATCGCCGCGGTTCTGCTTCGCGTGCCGCGTCAGCCGCCACAGCCCGAACGTGTCGACTGCCTGCCGCACTGCGCGGGCGCCGACGGACCCGCGATCGCGCCGAAATCACTTGCCACATAACAAAATCGGGCCGCGTGGACAACCACGCGACCCGCTCGACATCCGGGGAGTTGAAAGGCGCTAGATCGGGTGGAAACCCGTACCGACACCGCCGCGGGCGTTGATGTCGTCCATGATCGAGTTCATGTTCGTCCCGACCTCTGGCCCGACACAGGCCAGGGCCAGGTAGGCGTTGACCATGCCGACCAGGGTGGAGCCGACCACGACCGGCGCGCCGGAATCGCCCTCGACCACGCACATCTGCGACCAGGTCTCGGTGTTGGTCGCGAAGACGTCGCCCCAGGTGATGCCGCAGGTGTTGCCGGTGGTCCGGCCTTCCTTGCAGACGATCGTCGGGAACTGCGCTGGCCCGCCGATACCGGTGATGGTGACGTTGCCGATCCGGTTGACCGGGGTGATCCGGCCGGGCGTGAACTCGATGACCGCGTAGTCGAGTTCGGCATCGCTGTGTACGAACCGGCCGATCTCGCCGTAGCCGCGATCCACCTCCGCGCTGACGGTGGCCCCGGCGTCGCCGCAGTGACCCGCTGTCAGGCCGACCAGCCTGCCTGCGCCGTCGTGTCCGACCGTGGTGACGGTGCACTCGAACGCGTTGTCGATCACGATGCCGGAGCCGCCGCCGATCACCGGGGGGCCTGCTTGCGCGTGTGCCGCACCGGTGCCGAGCAGAGCTGCACCGAGGGCTAGAGCGAAGGCGGTGTTGGCCACCTTGGCGAGTTTGCTGAACATGTCCCTCCAGATGTCGGAAGTTCGGACGATATCAATACGGTCTGTCTATCGTGCCTGTATTCGGTCCCGGGCGCGCCTCCGGACCGGTGCGTTTGCTGGGCGAGTCGCGCGCGCCGCCGAGCAGGCGCTGTCATAGCGATTCCCTATTGCAATCTTGCCGCAGCGCGTCGTTCGTGTTTCTCGCGTGATGTGTTCGGATAATTCGAAGAGGGTTTCGTTATGAATGACAAACTTCCGCAATATTCCTTTACCGCGACCGCTGGTACGGGGAAACCGTGCGGGAATAGGCCTTCGCGCGTAATCCCTGGAATCCCGGAATTACGGACTGTAGGGTCCGCTATGGCCGGTTTCATAGCCGTTTCGGACAGTGACCTCTATCTATGACTGCGCTCACATGTCGGTGATGTGTTCTGGGCTACTCCGTAGTAAGGTGCGTCAAGCAAACAAGTCGCCGGGGCGTTGAGGGTCCGGCGTCGAGAGGGGTTATGCAGTGCAGTCGACCGAGAGTCCGCCCACACGTTCACGAGTCAGTGAGGCTGCCGACTGGACGAAGGGCCTTTGGGACGACCATCCGAAGAAGTCGCTGGAAACCTTCGGTCGACAGATCACGATGGGTATCGAAGCGATCACGGAGTTGTTCGTCGCGATCTTCCGTCGGCGTTTTCCTTTCGATGAGTTCGTTCGGCAGTCCGCGTTCATGTCCAGTGTCGCCGCGGCGCCGACACTGCTGGTCGCCATCCCGATCGCGGTGATCGTTTCCATCCAGGTCGGCGCGGTCGCGGGTCAGGTCGGTGCCACTTCGTTCATCGGCGCGGCCAACGGCCTCGGCATCATTCAGCAGGGCGCCCCACTGGTTACCGCGCTGATGATCGCGGGTGCCGTCGGTTCGGCCATCTGCGCCGACCTCGGCTCGCGCACCATCCGTGAAGAGATCGACGCGATGAAGGTCATGGGTGTCGACCCGCTGCGCCGCCTGGTGGCTCCCCGCCTCGGCGCCGCGATGCTGGTCAGCTTCCTGCTCTGCGGCTTCGTTGTCTTCGTCGGCTTCCTCACCGGCTACATGTTCAACATCTTCGCCCAGGGCGGTACGCCCGGCTCCTACATGAGCACCTTCGCTTCGTTCGCGGTCACCCGCGACCTGGCGGTGGCGCTGCTGAAGTCGGTCATCTTCGGTCTGATCGCCTCGATCATCGCCTGCGACTGCGGCCTCAACGCGCGCGGTGGCCCCGGCGGCGTCGCCAACGCGGTGAACTCCGCGGTGGTCAGCTCCACCGTCATGCTGCTCGGTGTCAACGTGGTGATCACCCAGATCTACGCCGTCGTCTTCCCTCCCCAGGTGGTCTGAGCCATGTCATCTACTTACGTACCGCCGCTATTGCGGCCGCTGAACACGCTCAAGAAGGCGGGCAAGGCGCCCGGCGGCCTGCTCGCGCGCCTGGGCCACCAAGTCTTCTTCTTCCTGCGTTCGGTCGGCTCCATCCCGCTGGCCTTCAAGCAGTACCCGAGGGAGATCTGGCGTCTGCTTTCCGACGTCTCCTGGGGTAACGGCAATATCGTCGTCGGTGGTGGCACCATCGGCGTCATCCTGATCATCAGTGCCTTCGGCGGCATGCTGGTTGCTATTCAGGGCCACACCTCGCTGAACCTGCTCGGGTTGAGCCCCCTCACGGGCGCGATCTCGGCCTTCGCCACCACCCGTGAGATCGGCCCGCTGCTGGCGGCACTGGCCTTCGCCACCCAGGCAGGCTGTCGATTCACCGCTCAGCTGGGCGCCATGCGCATCTCCGAGGAGATCGACGCGCTCGAATCGATCGCCATCCGCCCGCTGCCCTACCTGGTCAGCACCAGGATGATGGCCGCGGTGATGGCGATCGTGCCGCTGTACTGCCTCGGCTTGGCGATGGCATACCTGTCCTGCTCGGTCACCGTGCAGTTGATCGGCGGTACCGCATCGGGCACCTACTCGCACTACTTCTACCAATTCCTGGTACCGGTGGACGTGCTCTACTCGCTGCTCAAGGCGATTATCTTCGTCATGATCACGACGTTCATCCAGTGCTACTACGGCTTCTTCGCCTCGGGTGGTCCCGAAGGCGTCGGCGTTGCGGCCGGCCGCGCGATCAAGATGTGCATCATCCTGGTCGTGTTCGCCGACCTCGTCATGACATTGGCGATCTGGGGCATCGACCCCGGCATCAGGATCTCGGGGTAGGGGCGCGATGATCATCGATCCGAGTGGGCGCGGGCCCACCATGAAACAGCTGTACGTGGCGGGTATCTCCGGTCTGATCGTCTTCGCGATCATCCTCGGCTTCCTCACCGCCAGGTACCAGGGATATTTCGTCCCGAAGGTCAATGTGGTCGCGAACCTGTCGACCACCGGTGACGGCCTACCGTCCAATGCCGACGTGAAGTTCCGCGGCCTGCTCGTCGGCGTCGTGAAGAACGTCGATATCCGCAAGAGCGGCGAGCAGAAGGTGAACATCGAGCTCAAGCCCGAGTTCGCCGACGGCATCCCGAACACCGTCACCGCACGCGTGGTGCCGTCCAACCTGTTCGCGGTCACCTCCGTCGAGCTGGTCTACAACGGCGCGAACAGCCAGCACCTGAAGGAAGGTTCGCAGATCGCCGAGGACCGCAGCCAGGGCACGATCGCGCTGCAGGACACGCTCACCACGGTGCGCGACATCCTCAACGAGGTCGACCCGGTGCAGCTGGGACGCGTGCTCGGCACGCTCACCCAGGCACTCGACGGCAGCGGCCGGGTCCCCGGCTCGACCATCCAGCGCCTCGACCACTGGCTCACCACGGTCGCTGACGCGGGCCCGAACCTGGGCGGCATGCTCGACAACTTCGCCAACTCGGCGCACGCGCTCAACCAGTCGGCGCCGGAACTGCTCAACGTGCTCGGCTCCTCGGTGCAGACCGCGAACACCATCGCCACCAAGCGTGAACAGCTGATCGCGCTGCTGGCCGGTGCGAGCGCCACCACTGACCGGGTGAACGACCTGTTCGCATCGAATCCCGATGTGGGCAAGGAAGCTACGGTCGGCATGAACGCCACCCTGGGTGCGCTGGCCGCCGACCCCGCGTCGATCACCAGGACCTTCCAGGTCTTCGGTCCCTCGCTGGCTCAGCTCAACACCACCTTCCACGGTGGCCCGAGCGGTAAGCAGATGGTGTGGAACGCCGGCATCACGCTGACGCCGTACAAGCCCAACACCGCCGCCGACTGCCCGCGCTACGGCGACCTGCTCGGCCCGAGCTGCTTCACCGCACCGGCTGAGGTCTCCCTGCCGCCGATTCCGGACAACCTGCGTCCGCGCAAGCTCGACGCGGCCGCAGGCCTACCGCCGCTGGTCTCGCTGCCCGGCATGCCCGATATTCCGGGTCTGACCAGTCCCGGTGTCGCGCCGATGCACACGGCCAACGGCACCGAGATCAAGCCGTTCCAAGGCACGCCGCTCGAGGGCCTCGTCCCGTCGATCCAGATTCCGGGTCTGCCCGGGCTGGGTGGTGCGCCCGCTCCCGCGGCCGCTCCGGCCGCGGCGCCCGCTCCGGCGACGGTGCCTGCCGCCACACCGATCTCCTACACCGGTGACGCGGCGATGACTCAGCTGCTCGGTCGCAAGCCGAACGCGTCCGAATATCTGCTGCTCGGTCCGATTTTGAAGGGCGGAACCCTGCAAGTGTCCGAAAACGGGGGTGGCGCATGAGTATCCGCAAGCCACTGATCGGGTTCAGTATCTTCGCGCTCGTCTCACTGCTGGTCACCGTGGTCGTGTGGAACACACTGGCCCGCACGGTCGACGGTGACACCCGCAAGTACACCGCGATCTTCACTGACGTCCTCGGGCTGCGGCCCGGCGACGATGTCCGGATGGCCGGCGTGCGCGTCGGCAAGGTCGAGAACATCGAGCTCGACGGCAAGAACGACGCCAAGGTGTCGTTCATCGTGCAGAGCGACCAGACACTGTTCAACGACACCAAGGCCCTGGTCAGGTACCAGAACCTGATCGGTCAGCGCTACGTCGCGCTGACCCCGGGCGCGGCACCGAGCCCGGAGGCACTCAAGAGCGGTTCCACCATTCCGCTCGAGCGCACCGAGCCCTCGTTCGATATCTCGGCCCTGCTCAACGGTTTCCAGCCGCTGTTCCAGGCGCTCGAGCCCGCCGAGGTCAACGCGATGTCGGAGACCCTGATCCAGGCGCTGCAGGGCGACGGGGTTTCGCTGTCGGCGTTCATCATTCAGGCGGCCCAGCTGGCCACCGATTTCCAGCGTCGCGACGCGATCTTGTCCGACGTGATCACCAACCTGTCCGGTGTGATGGCCGGGTTGGCAAAGCGAGGGGATGAATTGGAGACCCTGGTTACCCAGACGAGGGCGTTGATCGGCGGACTCTACGACCAGGGGCAGTCGCTGCAGGCGTCCACGGTTACCCTCGCCGATTCGACGACCGCCCTGGTCGGGATGATGACCAAGATCCAGCCGAAGCTGGCGGCGACCCAGAACTCGACCACCGCGGCGCTGAATCTGCTGCTGGCCAACGGCGCCAAGCTCGACCAGGTCGCGATCGACATGCCTTCGATGCTCGCCGACCTCGGCCGGATGACATCGGAAGGCACCCACGCCAACGCCTACCTGTGTGGTCTGGACATCTCGCTGTACGGGGTTCTGTTCCCGCGCGGTCTGTTCAGCCAGATCGGTGGCAACGGCCACTCCGAGGTGTGCAGATGAGCAAGATCAAGTCAGCCTTCGTCGGTAACCGCAACTTCTGGCTGGGTGTGGTCGGTGCGCTGTGCATCGTGCTGCTGCTGGTCGGTTCGGGCATCTTCCAGTTGATCGGGCTCGGAAAGCAGTCCATCGACGCCGAATTCGTGCAGGCCGCGGGAATCAAGACCGGTGACAAGGTCGCGGTCTCCGGTGTGCAGGTCGGTACGGTCTCCGGTGCGAAGCTCGCGGGCGATCACGTGGTGATCACCCTCGACGTGGACAGCTCGGTGAAGCTCGGTCCCGACGCGCACGCCGCGATCAAGATGGCGACCCTGCTCGGCGCGCGCTACGTCGACCTGACGCCCGGCGACGGATCGGGCCTGAAGGACAAGACGATCCCGCGCAGCAACACCGACGTGCCGTACGACATCGCCGATGTGGTGCAGGTCGGTACGCCGAAGTTCGAGGCGCTCGACACCAAGAAGCTCGCCGCCTCGCTCAACACCATCAACTCCCAGCTCGGCGATTCGCCGGAGCTGGTTGCCCAGGCGCTCGACAGCGTCGGCGCGGTCGCCAAGGTCGTCGACCAGCGCAAGGGCGAGGTCGACAGCCTGCTCAAGGACCTCAACCGGGTCACGCAGCTGCTCGCCGACAACCGCAACTCGATCCTGCTCGTCATCACCCAGGGCGAGGCCATCGCCAACCGGGTGATGGAACGGCAGAGTCTGCTGCGCCAGCTGCTGGACAACGTCGCCACGCTGACCCGTCAGCTGGAGGAGATCGGCGCCCAGAACGGCGACCAGTTCGGCGGCACCATCAGCCAGCTCAACACCATGGCCGAGGGCCTGCAGAAGAACAAGGACAATCTCGACAAGCTGCTGCAGATCGGTCAGCCCACCGCGCGCTACTTCAACAACGCGCTCGGCAACGGTAACTACGGTTCGGTCGCACTGCCGTGGTTGTTCCCGGACAACTGGCTGTGCTTCGTTCAGGTGATCCAGGGGTGCCAAGGATGAAACTGACCAACAAGCTCCGCATCGCGCGGACGATGATGATCGCCACCACCGCGCTGGCCCTCGGTAGCTGCTCACTGCTGCCGAGCCAGTTCGACGACGCGCTCGGCCGCTCGACCAAGATCACCGCCGACTTCGAGAACATCGCGGGCATGTTCGAGGGCAACGAGGTCATGGTCCTCGGCCTCGCGGTGGGCGAGGTCGACAAGATCGTGCCGAAGGGCACCTACGTCGAGGTCCACATGACCATCGACGCGGGCACGAAGATTCCGAAGGAAGCGATCGCCGCGATCATCTCGCCGTCGATCGTCACCAACCGGCACATCGAGATCAGCCCGCCTTTCACCGGCGGTGAGACACTGAAGTCCGGCGATCACCTGCCCAAGGCGCGGACCAGGACACCGGTCGAGCTGGACACGATGATCAAGACCATCGACCAGTTCGCCGCCGCCCTGAAGCCCGAACCCGGCCAGGAGGGTCTCGGCCCGCTGTCGGGCCGGGTGCTCTACCCGGTGCTCAACGGCAACGGCCAGAAGATCAGGGAAACCCTCGACGCGCTCTCGGGTGCGTTGAAGGTCGGTGTCGACAACAAGGACGCCATCTCCAACATCATCATCAAGCTCAACGAGCTGACGACGATGCTGGCCGACAACGATCAGTCGGTGCGCGACTTCAGCGACCGAATGACCGCCATGTCGGGCCTGCTCGCCGAGCAGGCACCCGGTCTGCAGGCCACGCTCGACCAGCTCAACCAGTTCCTGAACAACACCTCGACGACCTTCGCCGGGCATCAGGAAGAACTGGCGGCCTCGCTCACCGGCTTGACCTCCGTCACCAACCAGTTGCGGGCCAACTCGGGCGCATTGGTCGAGATCGTCGACGTGGTGCCGCTGCTCATGCAGAACATCGACGGTGCCATCAACAAGGAAAAGGGCTTCGTCCGCCTGCACGCGCTGATCGGTACCGCTCTCTCGGGCGAGATCGTCAGCGTGTTCTGTGAGCGGATCCAGATGCGGGCCGATGGTTGCCGCTCCGGAAACGTCCAGGATTTCGGCCCCGACTACGGGCTCACCGCCGCACTGCTCGGACTGACGAAATGAACCAGCGAATGACGATGAAGGCCCGCCGCGCGCTGCTCTCCGCGGCCGCATTGGCCACGGTCACGATCACGACCGGCTGTGGCTTCACCGTAGAGGATCTGCCGCTGCCCAAGCCGGGCACCGGCGGCGAGACCTACACCCTGCACGCGAAGTTCGACAACGCGCTGAACCTGCCCGACCAGGCCAAGGTGAAGGTCGGTGGTTCTGATGTCGGCGTGGTGTCGTCGATCAAGACCAAGGACTTCACCGCCTTGGTCGATATGGAGATCAGCACCGATTTCAAGCTGCCGAAGGGCAGTACCGCGGAGCTGCGCCAGGCCACCCCGCTCGGTGACGTCTTCATCTCGCTGAACCAGCCGAAGAACATCACCAGCGCGGAGACCCTGCCGGCGGGCGCGACCCTCGGGCTGGACGCCACCTCGGCCGGCGCCACGGTGGAAGAGCTGCTGATCTCGGTGTCGATGCTGTTCAACGGTGGCGGTGTCGCCAGCTTGAGCAGGCTCGGTACCGAACTCGGCTCGATCCTCAACGGGCACGGCGGTGAGCTGGGGCATCTGATCTACGAGATGACCGGCGTCATCGGCGAACTCAACGCCAACAGCGCCAAGGTCGACTCGGTGCTCACCGAGTTCAACACCCTCGCCAACACCATCGAGACCAACAAGGGTCAGCTCGGCCAGGTGGCCGACACACTCCCCCAGGCCATCGGCGCGATCGCCGAGAACAACCGGGCGATCGGTGATCTGCTCACCAAGCTGGCCACGGCCACCGCTGCCATCGGTGACTACTCCAACACCACCGGTGATCAGCTGTCCGAACTGCTCACCAATCTCGACAACCTGATGAACGCGCTGGCCGCGACCGGCGGCGACTTCGGTTATGTGATGGACCAGTTGCACGCGATCCGGCCCGGCGCCAACCAGACCTTCCAGGGTAAGGGTCTGGCGCCGTACGCGACGCTGACCAACCTCGACGTGGGTCTGCTGACCGACCCGGCGAACAGCAAGCTCTGGGACATGAAAGATGTGAACGATTTCGTCGGCAGCTTCATTCAGGTGCTGCAGGTCGTTCAGGGCCGAGTGGGAGGCCACCGATGAGCAGGCTGAAGAAGTTCGCGGGCAGCAAGATCTTGCTGGCGAACTGCGCGCTGGTAGTCGTGTTGTTGCTCGGCGGGACGTACCTGCTGGTCAACGTGATGCGGGTCAATCCGCTGCGGTCCGAGTACGACGTCACCGTCAACCTGGACCGCTCCGGCGGTCTGCAGCCGGGCAACGACGTGACCATGCGCGGATTCCGGATCGGCAAGGTCACCTCGATCGAACTGATCAACGACGGCGAGGCCATCGCCGCCAAGGCGCAGATCGACAAGGACTTCAAGATCCCGGTCGACACCATGATCCAGGTGGCGGCGCTGTCGGCGGCGGGCGAGCAGTACATCGACTTCCGTCCTCGCAGCGATGTCGGCCCGTTCCTCAGTGACGGTGCGGTGATCAAATTCAACCCGGAGCAGATCCAGACGCCGGTTCCCGTGTGGGCCGTGCTCGACGACACGAGCGCGCTGATCGGCTCGGTGGATCCGAAGCAGTTCAGCGTCATCCTCGACGAGCTCGACATCGCGCTCGGTGCCGGTCCCGACCAGCTGCGTGGCCTGATCAACGGCGTCAGCCTGGTGGTCGCGGGTCTGGACAATCTGCTTCCGCAGACGGTGAACCTCATCGCCAACCTGCGGGTGATCGCCGAGACCACCTCGAACGCCCAGCCGGACCTGCAGACGCTCACCAGCAATTCGGGTGCACTGCTCACGCAGTTCAACAATGCCAACGCCGAGCTGCAGAGCGTGCTCGACAACGCGCCCGCTCAGTTCGAAACCCTTGGCGCGGTGCTGGATTCGACGGCCGATCCGATCAGTTCGCTGGCGGCCAACTTCGTGGCCATCACCAGGGCGGCGCAGTTGCGTACGCCTGCCATGCGGCTGCTGTTCCCGTCGCTGGCGCTGGGACTCGGGGCGATCGGCGCCCCGGCGCACGACGGCGAATTCCACACCATCCTCGACGTCTGGCCGCGTCCGACGTGTAACTACGACACCGAGTACCGGCGCAACGAAGAGGTCCAGGACGGCAGCATTCCGAAGTGGAATTACTGCACCAACCCGACCTCCGACCTGCAGATCCGTGGTTCGGCCAACGCCCCGCGCCCGAACGTGCCCAATAACGGCGCGCAGATGCCTCCGGGTGTCGACCCGAAGGAGCGGACGCCGATTCCCGCCAAGTGAGGTGATGCCCGGCCAGGCTGTTCACAGCTCGACCGGGCATACTCGCGGGGAAGACGTGTGGCCCGGCTCACGGACCATAATCGGAAAATCGGTGCGATATGTGCGCCGGGAAAGAGCAGGATTGATTCGATGACCAGCGACGATGCCCAGAGCAAGTCCGATGCTGCCGCGGCAGACAAGCCCGATCTGGCCAAGGCCGACGACACCGTGAAGGGTGCGGCGGCGACTCCCGAGGTCGATCAGCCGACTGTCAAAGCACAGACCGTGACCGAGGCGCCGGCGCCGGCCGCTGCCCCGAGCGCGACATCGAGCTCGACGGGCTGGATCGCCGCAGGTGTGGCCGGTGTGGTCGCTGTCGGCGCGATCACCGCGGGTGTGGTGTTCTTCCTGCAGAACAACAACAAGGCCGAGAAGCTCGACGCCATCGCCGAGTCCACCAAGGCCGCCTGCGACTACGGCGCCATCCTGGCCAACTACGACTACTCCAAGGATCTCGACGGCTACATCGAGTCGATGAAGGCGGGCGCCACGGGCGACTACCTCAAGGAGTTCAGCGATGCCAGCGAGGCGCTCAAGGGCGCCATGGTGCAGGCCCAGGTCAAGTCGACCGGCGAAGACGTGCAGTGCGCGTACATGTCGGGCAGCACCGACGACGTCAAGGCCATGGTCACCATGACCCAGTACCGCACCAACTTCACCCAGACCGAGCCCGACCGGATGATGTTCGCGATCGAGATGAGCCTCGAGCGTTCCGGCGACAAGTGGCTGGTCAGCAAGCTGGACTCGCCGCTGCTCAAGAACGGCGGCGGCGGCGCCGCGGGCGGTACGGCACCCGGTGCGGCGGTTCCGGCCCCCGCGCCTGCCCCGGCCCCTGCCCCGACACCAGGGAACTGAGTACCGGGAACCGAGCAAACCGAAACGCCGCGGGCAGATTCATCGCCCGCGGCGTTTCGTTGCGCGGTCCCACTCCGGTCGCACCGCACCTAGAACAGGGTGAGAGTCCCTGCCACCGGCGCGTGCTCTGCGACCGACTTCCCTGTGGAGACCGTGTTCGTGAGGGCAGGCGCCACGGGTTCGCGGCGCCGAAGCCTCGCTTGTTCCTGCTCGATGGGCGCCGCCTCGCGGCCGAGAGCCGGGTTGTCGCGGACTGCCCGCGCGGCCTCGCCTGCCAGTTTGTCGGCTTGTTCGTTGAAGTAGTTGCCCACGTGACCGCGCACCCAGCGGAAACGCACCGGTCCTTCGCGGCCGGTGATGGCTCGGTCGATCTGTTTGATGATCTCCACGTTCTTCACCGCGCCGCCGGTGGAGGTGCGCCAGCCATTGCGTCGCCAGCTGGTGATCCATTCCGAGGCGCACTTGATGGCGTACTGGGAGTCGCTCTCGATGAGCATCGGTTCGGCGCCGGGGTGGGCCAGGATGGCTTCCAGTACGCCGCGGAGTTCGGCGATCTGGTTGGTGCCGCTGGCCGCGCCGCCGCTGTCGGCGGGCCCGGAATGATTCACCCATGCCCAGCCGATGGCACCACCGGGATTGCGCAGGCAGGACCCGTCGGTGCTCACGATGATCATGACCGCCACCCTAGGCGATGCGGCCGACAAGATCGGTACCGTGGAATGCCTCTATCTCCCTTCGCAACCGCGATTCCGTTCGGCGCAGTGCCGATTTCGCGGCCGCGTCGACGAGGCCGTGGCACAGGCGGCCGAACATGCCGCGTGGTGGTGGATAGTCGGCTTCGGAGGTCAGCACCGACCGTTCGTAGCCGAGTGGATCGAATCGCAGGGTAACGGTTCCGTATACCCGCCCACGCAGGGTATACCCGATAACGGCATTGCGCCGGTATTCGGTGATCTCCACCGATGATCGCAGCGGAATCAGTCCGAACAACCGGACTTTCACCGCGAAGGCGGCGCCCAATCCCTGGTCCGGCTCGCCGAGCGGCTCGACACCGGTGACACCGAACATCCACTGCGGCCCGTGGCGGAAATCCTCGGCGTAGGCGAAGGCGGCGTCGACCGGTGCGCCGACGTCACACGCAAACCTGATGTGGCCCATCGGCCCTCCCTGCTCCGGATGGGTTGTCACCCAACGCGTACAGGAGTCAAAAGTACTACAAATCTCCTATTTAATTGGCGGAATAGAGTTGTTCGACCAGGTATTCCGCGATCGGCATCGCCGACGTGGCGGCCGGGGAGGGTGCGTTGAGCACATGGATCGAGCGCGGCGTGCGTTCGATGAGGAAATCGTGCACCAGCGTCCCGTCGCGCAGCACCGCCTGGGCCCTGATGCCCGCCCGGTGCGGTAGCAGGTCGCCGGTGGTGAGTTCGGGGCAGTATTTGCGGCATTCGGCGAGATAGCCGCGCTTGAACACCGAATTACGGAGCTCGCGCACCCCGGTGGCGAGGTGGTCGCGGGCCACCCGCCGCACGCCGGCGAAGCTCAGCACGTCGATAGCGTCCCGCCGGTTCACGCTGCCCTTGCGGTAACCCTCTCTCGACAGTCCGAGCACCGCGTTCGGGCCGACGGTGAGTTCGCCGTCGATGGTGGGACTGAGGTGAACGCCGAGGAACGGCAGCGCGGGGTCGGGCACCGGGTAGATCAGCGTGCGCACCAGATCCGACCGTTCGGCGGGGAGCCGATAGTACTCCCCACGGAACGGGACGATGCGAAAGTCGGTGTGTATCCCTGCCTTTCGTGCCATCCGGTCGGCTTGCAAACCCGCGCAGACGATCAGCGTGCCCGCGGTGACCGAGCCCGTCGGGCCCGAAACCGTGACAGCTGAGACGTTCTCGGTGATCGCGTCGACAGGGGTGTCGAGCAGGATCTCCCCGCCCATCGCCTCGACCTGAGCGGCGAGTGCGGCGGTGATCTTCGTGTAATCGATGATGCCGGTGGCGGGCACGAACAGTGCGCCGACACCGGTGATCCGGGGTTCGCGTCGCCGCAGCTCGGCCGCGTCGATCGCCTCGACCTCCACGCCGTTGGCGATCGAGCGCTCGTACAGCGCGAGCATTCGTTCGTGTTCCGCGGAATCGGTGGCTACCAGCAACTTTCCGCATTCGCGGAACGGAATATCATGGGCCGCGGCGAATTCCTTGGTCCACTCGGCACCGGCCCGGCACAGCCGTGCCTTCAAACTGTCCGGGGGGTAATAGATCCCGGAATGGATGACGCCGCTGTTGTGCCCGGTCTGATGGGTGCCGAGCGAGGCTTCCTTCTCGATGAGTACCAGGCTCGCCTCGGGATACTCGGTCAGCAGTCGATGCGCGGTGGCCACGCCGACGATGCCGCCGCCGACCACACAGAAGTCGTACGCACCGCTGGGGGTGTCGCGAGGAGTCACACGCCGACGGTAGTCGGCAGTTCCTCGGTGGACGACCGCGGTGCCTCGGCTTCATTATCGACCTCGGCCGGTGCCGGAGTCTCGGTGTCCGACGGTGCTCCCTCGACCCGCAGCGTGTGGTTGCCGAGGCCGGGGTCCGACAGCACGAACACCAATTCTCCACGGCGCGCGTCGAACTCGGTGTGCAGTGCGGTCACCGCGGCCGGATCCACGGTCAGGCCGAGGTATTTCGCCGCCACCGTCACGAGGTTCGTGTCGACGGTGAACGCCAAGCCTTCGTTGCGCGGCGGTGCCACCTGCGCGCCGACATAGGTGCCGCCGATCCCCACCCGCCCGGCCAGCGGCGAATTGCCCGGTCGCACACCGACTCCGGACTGCAGCGTGGTGATCGGCGTGCGCGTGGCGGCGGATGCCGAGCGCTCGGTGGCCAGCGTCGGCCCGGAGGACATCGCCAACTCGACGCCGTAGGCGCGTGGGGCGGAGTCCTCGACCGAGAAGGGCCGGTGCAGGCCGGGGTTCGGCGTCGCGACCGGTCCCGCGTATTCCCGCGCGGGCGGCGGTGGCATGTGATTGACGATGTAGGCGCCCGCGGCCACGGTGAGGCATAGGCTGGCGGCGCCGGAGAAGACGATCGCGGACAGGCGCACGAGCTGAGCGGGTCGATGTGCGGTCACGATGCGGTTCCCTCCTGTGGCTGTGGGTATACCCGAGTTGAACGGGCCCGCATCGTTGAAAGCCACGTGCTGTTTCCACGTTACGTGGTAGGCCGCACAGTAACCGCTCCACCGTCGTGAGATCAGAGCCACATCCGAAACGATGCTGTATCACTCCTAGTCGGGGCGGGTTTTCGCATGGGTAAGTGTTTCTCACACCGCCCAGCGGGTACCTGAAGGGAGCAGGCGAGCGTCATTCACGACTGCCACGGCGGTCAACCCCGGCCAATGAAGTCCGGGGCAGTCGGCACGAATGGCGCTCTGAGACTGACGCTCGCCTGTTCGTACCCCCGGCTCAGGCGAACTGGCCCACTGTGCGGCCGGAGCCGGGCGGGCCTGCGAAGGCTTGGGCGATGGCGAGCCAGTGGTCGGCGTCGGGGCCCGTGGTTGTCAGGGCGGTGTCTTCGCGGTGGCGGCGTTGGGTGGCTACCAGGCAGAAGTCGATGGCGGGGCCGGTGACGCGCTGGGGAGCGTCTTCGGGGCCCCAGGTCCAGGGGGTGCCGTCGGGGGCGGTGAGTTCTACGCGGAATTCCTCGGCGGGGCCGGATTCGCCGTTGACCAGGTAGGCGTAGTTCCTGGCGCGGACGCTGATGTGGGCGACGGTGCGCAGGCGGGCCGTGGGGACGCGGGTGACGCCGAGCGCGTCGGCGACGTCTTGGCCGTGGGCCCAGGTTTCCATGATGCGGGCCGAGATCATCGACGCGGCGCTCATCGGCGGGCCGAACCACGGCAGTTTGGTGCCCGCGGGGACGGCGGCCAGTCCGGCGATGAGCTGCTCGCGGCCTGCGCGCCAGCGCACCAGCAGGTCGGCGGGGGGTGTCTGAGCGATTTCCTCGGCACCGTCGTCGACGAGGGTGAATGCCCGCGACGCGGCCTCGGTGAGGAACGCGGTGAAGGCATCGCCGTCGGTCGCGGCGATCACCGATACCTCGTCGGTCCAGGTCAGGTGGGCGATCTGGGTGGCGATATCCCAGCGTGGCGCGGGCGTCGGCGTCTTCCACTGCTCGGGGGTCAGCGGTGCGACCAGGTTTTCCAGATCCGCGCATTCGGCGGCGAAATCGTCGAGCAGCGCTGCGAGGTCAGCCATGGAGTTCCCTTGCCGATCATGGCGCGACCCGGTAGCGGTGCGCCGTCGTCACCAAGAGTCGCAGCGACCGTCAAAAAATGCAAGCACGCGTGCTTGTTATTTGTTCTTGAGGTTAATAGGCCGAGAACCGCGCGCCAGCGCGAAAAGATACTGCTACCAGCCGAAGGTCAGTAGGTGGAGTGCGCCCACGCCGATACCGAGCGCCCCACCGTGCAGGTACAGCAACCACGCGTCCTGTTCAACCGACGCGTAGAACATCTCCATGAACTCGCCGGGCGTGAGTGTCCGTAGCTTGCGCGCGGCGAAGTCGTCGATCTTCTTCGCCTGTTCCAGCACGAACTGCTGGTCGGAGATCATCGTGCGCGCCGAAACCAGCCCGGCACCGGCGCCCGAGACCGCCAGATTCTCGAACTGCTTCTTGCCCAGCGCGGCTCGCACCATGAACGCGGTCGCACCGAGTTGCTTGTGGATCTCCTCCGCCACCACCCGTTCGATGAGCTGGCGGGTCTTGTCCCCGTTCGGTCCTTCCAAGAGCTCGATGGACAGGTTCTCCACGGTGAGTACCTGGTAGGCCAGGATATGCGCGAGGTCGGTGGCGGCCTGGGGCTGACGCTTGGCCAGCAGCGCCTGGCGCCACAGATATTTGTAGCGCGGCTGCGGGTCGCCGGGTTCGAACACCATCTTGATCGCGATGACGTTCACCGTCACACCGATCATCGCCGAGGAGAACAGCACGATCACCCAGGCCGGAATCGCGCCGAAGTAGGGAATCTGCGAGTGCACGTGCAGGTACAGCGCCAGGATCAGGCCGAACGGCGCACCGAGCAGGCCGATTCGCGCCATGAACTTGAGCTCGGGCGCGGCGATGGTGGTGGTCAGGTCCTTGAGGATGGCCGGGTTCTTCTCCAGGTACCTGATCACGAAGTTCTTCACGTCGAGCAGTTGGTCGATATTGTCGCCCAGGCTCTCGAACGCGCGCCGGCACAGCGAGGGTAGGTTCCGGTCCACCCGCTGGTAGACGGCCTGTTTCACCTGCCGAGGGAGCGAGCGCCACAGGTCGGGATTCTCCCGGTACATGATCTCGTCGACGATCGGCTGCACCTGGTCGCGCGCCCGTTCGGCGAGATAGTCGCCGATCCCGTCGAGGTCGAGTTCGTGGATGAAGTCGCGCGGGCTGCCGATCCGCAGCAGCGCCGAGTCGACGCAGATGCTCGCCATCTTCTCCGCGCGTGCCGGGATGAAGCCCTGGAAGCCGAGCATGCGGCCGTCGCCGGAGAACGTCGGCAGCACCTGGACGCGTCGCGGTAGATAGGGATACAGCACGTGCAGCAGCGGAACCCGGAAGCCCTTGAAGTACAGCGGCCAGAACAGCATCAGCACGCCGGTCCAGTTGGTGAGCCAGCCTGCGAGCGCGCTGAAGATCGGAAAACTGACCAGCTCGACGACGAATTTCGACTGCCCCGTCAGCTGTTCCCAGTCGATGAACAGTCCGGAGGCCAGTGTGGTCATCGAGGAGCCCCCTAGTGCTGACGCGCGAAGAATGTGCAGAACGTGAGGATAAGGCAACCATATTCTGCCCGGGCGTGACGGGGTGTCAACGCAAGTCGGGGCGTCCGGGGGCCTGGTGATCCGCCGTCGGCGCTACGCTGGCGAGGCTGTCGTATGCGTCACCGAATTCTTCCCCGTCGCCTGTGCAAAGGGAGTCGCTGTGAGCATTGTTCCGAAAAATCACTTCGAGCGTCCGGTCGCTGTGCTCGGCGGTGGCACGTTGGGCAGACGGATCGCGCTGATGTTCGCCACCAGGGGTGGCGAGGTCCGCATCATCGATCCCAACGGCGAGGTCGGCAACGCGGCCGTTGGCTTCGTGGAGAATCAGCTGCCCGAGGTGGCCGCCACGGTGCCGAACGGCACATTGGGCACCGCCGAGTATGTGCCCGACCAAGCCATCGGCGTGAAGGGCGCGTGGCTGGTGGTCGAGGCAGTCCCTGAGGTCCTCGATCTGAAGAAGAAGGTCTTCGCCCAGCTCGACAATGACACCGACGCCGACGCGATCGTCGCCTCGAACTCGTCGTCGTACGCGAGCCGGTTGTTCACCCAGGGCCTGAAGACCAACGACCGGATGCTCAACACCCACTTCTACATGCCGCCGCAGTCGACGGCGCTCGACGTGATGTCGGACGGCAACACCTCCGAGGAGACCCTCGACTTCGTCATGAAGACCTTCCCGGAGTACGGACTGCACCCGTTCCTGGTACGGAAGGAATCGACCGGCTTCATCTTCAACCGCATCTGGGCCGCCATCAAGCGCGAGTCGCTCGAGGTGGTCTACGAGGGTGTATCGACACCGACTGACATCGATGAGATGTTCTCGCGGAATTTCGGCACCGAGGCGGGTCCGTTCCGGATGATGGACCAGGTGGGTCTGGATGTGGTGCTCGATATCGAGCAGCACTACGAGCAGGAGAACCCGAACCTGCCGAAGGGCCCGGTCGAGCTGCTGCGGAAATATGTCGACGCGGGCAAGCTCGGGGTGAAGACCGGCGAGGGATTCTATGACGACTACCCGGGGCCGGGTCAGGGCTGAGCCCTGAAACGCGCCGCCTGTCGGCCTTGGAGTCGAGTGCCCGAGAACTGCGGCGCCAGCCGGCGGAGATCCAGTTACAGTGACCAGGCAGGTGGTCAGTGTTTTGGGGAGGGAACCCGGTGGAGCAGGTATTCCAGGTCGACTTACGCGGCATCGTCGACCTGCTCAGTCATCACCTGTACGGCAGTCCACGGGTCTACGTCCGCGAGTTGCTGCAGAACGCGGTCGACGCGATCACCGCCCGCCGCGCCATCGACCCGCAGGCTCGCGCGCA
Organism: Nocardia sp. NPDC059195; assembly: GCF_042754695.1. NCBI lineage: Bacteria > Bacillati > Actinomycetota > Actinomycetes > Mycobacteriales > Nocardiaceae > Nocardia > Nocardia sp. NPDC059195. The sequence goes on from NZ_JBHZBG010000013.1 coordinate 47,324, forward strand.
GGTGCGGATCGAGACACCCGCGAGCACCGGTGACGGCACCATCCGCGTCCACGACAGCGGTGTCGGCCTGACCGAAGCCGAAGTGCACACCTTCCTCGCCACCATCGGCCGCAGCGGCAAGCGCGACGATCTCGGCTTCGCCCGGCACGAGTTCCTCGGCCAGTTCGGCATCGGCCTGCTGTCGTGCTTCCTGGTCGCCGACGAGGCCCAGGTTCTCACCCGGTCGGCACGCGGTGGCGCGACCGTGCGCTGGACCGGTTTCGCCGACGGGCGCTACCGCGTCGAGCCTGCCGCATCCGAACGCGACGAACCCGGCACCACCGTGATCCTCGCACCCCGCCGCGGCGCCGAGCAGTGGCTCACCCCGACGACCGTGGTCGAACTGGCGCGGCTGTTCGGTAGCCTGCTGCCCTTCGAGGTCACCGTCGACGGACAGTCGATCACCGAGCCGGAAGTACCTTGGCGCGCAACCCATCCCACTCCCTCCGATCGCTCGAACGCACTCGCCGCGTACGCCGAGGACACCTTCGGGTTCACCCCGTTCGCCACCTTCGATCTCGCCTGTGCCGAATCCGGCGTCACCGGTGTGGCTTTCGTGCTCCCGCAGCCGGTCAACCCGGCGGGCAAGACCGGGCATCGGGTGTATCTGAAGCGAATGCTGTTGGCGGAGAGCGTCACCGGACTGCTGCCGGAGTGGGCCTTCTTCGTCCGCTGCGTGGTCGATACCACCGAACTGCGCCCCACCGCGAGCCGCGAAGCCCTTTACGAGGATGACCTGCTGGAGAGCACGAGGGAAGCGCTCGGCAACCGGATCAGGGACTGGCTGGTGGAACTGTCCACCTCCGATCCGTCCGCGCTGCACCGCTTCCTGCGCATCCATGATCTCGGCGTGAAGGCCCTCGCCCTGCACGACGACGACATGCTGCGCCTGGTCGACCGCTGGCTGCCGGTGGAGACCAACGCGGGCCAGATCCCGCTCGCCGAATTCCGCCGCCGCTTCGGCGCCGTGCGCTACACCCCGTCGGTGGAGGAGTTCCGCCAGCTCGCCGCGGTGGCGAGCGCTGCGGGCATCGGCCTGGTGAACGGCGGCTACTCCTACATCACCGACATTCTCGAGCGCCTGCCCGCGATCGATCCCGAAATTCGGGTGCTCCGTTTGGATCCCGCCGAACTGGCCACCCATTTCGACCTCGTCGATCCGGCCACCGAGCTCGCGCTTCGTCCATTCCTGAGCACCGCCCAGCGCGTGCTCGACCGCCTGGAATGCGAAGTCGTGCTGCGTACTTTCGATCCGCCGTCGCTGGCCGCGCTGTACCTGCTCGACCGCGACGCCCAGCACCGCGCCGAACTGCGCGCCACCCGCGAGGTCGCCGACGAACTGTGGGCCGACGTTCTCGGCGCTTTCGATACCGACCAGGCCGGCGACCGTCCGCAGCTGGTACTCAACTACCGGAACCCGTTGGTACGCCGTATCACCGGGCTCGCCGATGCCCGCTTGGTGACGACGGCGGTCGAGGCCCTCTACAGCCAGGCGCTGCTGCTCGGTCAGCATCCGATGCGGCCGGTCGACACCGCGCTGCTGAACAAATCGTTTGTCGGGTTGCTCGACTGGGCGGTTCACGATCCGCGGGGAGAGCTCTGATGCCGGACGCCGCCAACACGCCCGACGACCTGCAAAGGCTGCTCTTCCAGGCGTACGACATGCCCTACGGCGACGCTAAAGACGCACTGCTGGAACAGGTTCTGCGGCATGCGGAGGCGGGTGCGCACACCGCGCTCGCGTTCCACGTTCGGATGGCGATGGTCGACGCGTACGGCCACGGGATGAGCCCGGCCAAGTTGTTCGTGCCGTTCGCCCGTTGCCTGGCCGAATACGATCGCGACCCCGGCACCCATGAGTCGTGGGTGGCGCCCTCGCTGCGGTGGAAGTTCAAGACCGCGGTGGGCGCGATGACGAAATTCCCGGAGGTGCCGATGGATCGGGCGCTGGCCGCCCTCGATCAGATGGAACGGCGCTACCGGGTCGAGGGGCAGAGCCTGAACGCGGTCTACGGCCGCAGGCACCGCGTGGCCGTCCACGTCGGCGACCTCGCCGCTGCCACCGAGTGGTACGAAAGATGGTGCACCACACCGCGTGACGAGAATTCCGACTGCGAAGGCTGCGATCCGACCAACCGCGTCGCCTGGCTGGCGAGCCAGGGCCGCGACATCGAAGCCGTCGAGCTGGCCGCCCCGGTCCTCGCTGGTGAACTCGGCTGTTCCGAGCAACCGCAGCTGATCCTGACCGCACTACTGCTGCCCTACCTGCGCACCGGGCAACTCGATGAGGCGCGCAGCGCGCATCGCCGCTCCTACCGTGTCCTACGCACCAAACCCCAAGACCTCGCCGCGATCGGCGACCACCTGGAGTTCTGCGCGCTGTCGGGCAATCAGGTGCGCGGCCTGGAACTGCTGGATCGTCACTTCTCCTGGCTCGATCGCGCACCGAGCCCGAGAGACGCGCTCACCTTCCTCGGCTCCGCGGCGCTACTCCTGCGCACCCTCGTAGACACCGGTAACGGCGATACCGCGATCCGCCGCCCGGCCGACGCCGACCGCCCCGCCGCCGAATCCACCGCGCGCGCACTGCGAGCAGAGCTCACTGACGAAGCACTCGCCATCGCCGCCCGCTTCGACCAGCGCAACGGCACCGATCACCAGACCGCGCTGGTCGAGGCGAAGCTGACGAGCCGGCCGATCGTCGACTACTTGCCCTTGTCCGCGGCCACCGCGCACCGGGTGCCGGTCGAGCCGGGTCCGACCATGACGGTCGTCGAGATCCCCGAGCTCACCACCACCGAACTGATCGAACGCGCCGAGCACGCGAACAAGCAGCACGCGCTGGCCGAGCTGCGAGCCTTGGCGCAGCGGCTGGAGTCCGAGCCGGAGCCGACGGATCCGGGCCTGGCGGGTCGACACGCCTCCGTCCTGGCGGGAGCCGCCTTGCTGGCGACCGATCACGATCGTGCCGAGTCGCTCTTGCGCCGGGCGGCAGAGTATTTCGCCGCGGCAGGCGAGGAAGATCGCCGCCAGACGGATCTAAGTCGCCTCGGCCTTTTGTTCTGCAGGCATGGTGACGCGACGGAAGCCCTTGGCCTGCTGCGTGATTCTGTGTCGCACCTGGCGAAGTCCGCCGATCCGCACATCAGAGCTACTGCGACGCTGCACCTTTCCGGCGGATTGTTCGCACTGCTCGATCGCGGCCTGCTGTTGGATGACGACGCGGCCGAGCTGCCGGCCTTGCTCGATCGGGCCGCGGTCGACGCCGCCGAAGCGGGCGACGACGCCCTGCTCGGCGATGCCGCGAGGCACCGAATGTATCTGCACCAGAACAACGCTGAATTCGCCGAAGCCGTGACCGCCGGAGAGGCAGCCGTCGCGGCGTATCGACGGGCCGGTCGTGGGTGGCGGTTGGCCGACACGGCCCAGTACCTCGCCGGAATTCACAGCGACGCAGGCGATGCGGCAGCGGCGCTGACGATGATCGATGAGGCGGTGGGCCAGGCTGACGCCGACCTCCCCGAGGGCCTGCGGATTGTTCTGCACGCCAGGCGCGGGTCCTTGCTCATCCACCTGAACAGAGAGGAGGAGGCGGTCAGCGAGCTGTTGACCGCGATCGCGATCGCCACTGCGGCGGGCAGTGCGCAGGTGCCGTACGTGCAGTGGGATCTGGCCGTCGCCTACCGCGCCAACGGCCAATTCCTCGACGCCGCAGAACAGGCCGAAGAGGCGATCGCTGGTTTGGAACGCGCCGGTGCCGGAGCGCAGGCCCAGAGCTGCCGCTTCCTGCTGGTCGATCTGCACCGCGAGCTCGACGAGGACGAACAGGCTCTCACCGTTCTCGACGAGATCATCGAATTCGACCGCGCCACCGGAAATTTCGGCGGCGAGGCCTATGCCCTCGCCGAAACCGCCGATCTGCTGGACCGACTCGATCGCGACGCCGAGGCCGCCGAGCGCTACGCGCTGGCCGCCGAGGCCGCCGAGAAATTCGGTGATGACCCGATTCGCGTCACCTACTGCCGCTACAGCGCCGCGCTGTCGCTGCACTGGACCGGCGACACCGCCGCCGCGGTAGCCGCCATCGCGGTAGCCGACGACGCGATCACGCAGCTCGCCGCCACCGACCCCGACCCAGAACTGCTGACCTGGCACACAGCCCGGCACAACCACAACGCCGCCCGAATCCTGCGTCGAGCCGAACGCCCCGCCGACGCTCTCCCGCGCGCCGACGCCGCTGCCGACGGCTTCCGCGCCATCGATGCCACCGACCAGGCCACCCGGGCCGACTACGAGCGCGCCGTCCTCCTGATCGAGCTGAACCGCCCCGCCGACGCCGAGAAGATCCTCGCCGAGGCCGTCGCCGAACTGGCCGACGATCACGCCGCCGGACCGATGCTGTCGGAGCTACTGGCCGAAACCCGAGCTCAGCTCACCTGATCCGAAGGAACCACCCGCGATGCGACCGCTCGACCCGAACGATCCTCGGCGGATCGGCGACTACCGACTGCTGGGCGTCCTCGGTGCCGGGGGCATGGGCAAGGTGTATCTGGGCCGGAATCCGGGTGGGCGCACCGTCGCGGTGAAGGTGATCCGCCCCGATCTGATCGATCGTGAGTTTCGCGCGAGGTTCCGTCGGGAGGTCGCGGCCGCCCAGCGCGTCGGCGGTGCGTTCACCGCGCCGGTTCTCGACGCCGATGTCGATGCCGAAGCGCCGTGGCTGGCCACCGGTTACGTCGCCGGGATCTCGTTGACGGACGCGGTGACCGAGTTCGGACCGTTCGGCGAGCCCGCGCTGTCAGCGTTGGCGTACGGGCTCGCCGAAGCGCTCGTCGCGGTGCACGCGGCAGGCATCGTGCACCGCGACCTGAAGCCGTCGAACGTGATGCTCGCGATCGACGGACCGAAGGTGATCGATTTCGGCATCGCCCGAGTGATCGCGGATTCCGCACTCACCACCACCGGAAAGTTCCTCGGTTCACCGGGTTTCATGTGCCCCGAGCAGGTGAGCGGCGAAACCCTGAGTCCCGCATGCGATGTCTTCGCTCTCGGCGGCGTCCTCACCTTCGCCGCCGCGGGCCACGGCCCCTTCGGCACCGCCGAGGTCATGCAGATGCTGTGGCGCATCGTCTACGAGGAACCCCGCATCGAGGCCATCCCCCCGTCCCTGCGACCACTCGTCTCCTCCTGCCTGGCCAAGGATCCTGCCGCCAGACCGACACCGCAACAAGTCCTTTCGGAGCTGGCGAGCATCGGTGCTCCCGAACGCTCCGGTTGGCTACCACCACAAGTAGTCGCGCACATCAGTGCCGGTGCCGTCCGCCTGCTCGATCTGGATTCCGGCCCCGCCGACCCGCCCGGTGCCTCGTATCCCGACGCTGCGGTTACCTCAGCACCAGGCTGGTCGACAGCCGTCTCGGCACCGAACCTGCCCAGCACGAGCCCGACGCAAACCGCTCGGACCGGCTCCTCGACACCGAGCCGGCCGACCGCGGCCAGTGGATCGGTGCCGAGTCCCTATATACAGTCCGGCGGATTCACCCCCGGTCCCACCGAGCTGCCCTGGCAAGTCGCCACCCACGCGGGACAGAATTCCGCCGCGATGGGCAGCGAGTTCACTCCGCCGCCCTTTGTGGTCGCGCACAAGCCCGCGTCCACCGGCCGCCCGCAGCCCGCCGGCGCATCGCGGCGCACCCGCACCCTCCTGATCGCCGCATCCGCGACGGTCGCGGTGGCGGTGGCCTGCGGTGCCTATCTCATCGGCACCCAACTGGGCACGGAGTCCACTGCGACGACCACTCTCGCCGGAACCGACTCGGCCACCGTCCCCTCCGCCACCACCTCGACCACCGAGGCTCCCGCCAGCGCGACGGTCCCGTCGGAGTTCGTCGGCACGTGGCAGGGGCGTGCCAACGACGGCCCCGTCCAGTTCGACATCGAGCTCACCATCACCCCCGGCGCCGTCGGTCAGGAAGTCGCTACCTCCGCCAATACCGGCACCTTCTCCCGCGACCGCTGCGACCGTGCGGAAACCCTGACCGAGGCCACCACCAACCACCTCACCTTCCGAGCCAGGCTCACCGCGGGGAGCGGCTGCATCGACCAGGGCGCCACCTCGACGGTCACCCTGCAATCCGACGGCACGCTCGCCTATCGAACTCCCGGCTACCTCGGTGGCACCATCGCCGGCTCCCTGCGTAAAGGCTGACATGCACTCCGACCGAACTGGAACAGGTTGCCGCCGGATTGCCTATGGTTACCCTGGTACGGACGCAGCCGGTCATTTGTCCAGGATTGATCGCCCGCGTCAGCCCGTGGAGAGGAACTGGGGAATGGCCGCCGATACCGCATCACCCCAGGTGACACCGGTCTCAGAAATTCTCGCATTGCGATCTGGGTCACTAATATGTCAAACTCTCGCCCACACTGTGAAGCCGATCGGTCTCACAATGTCGGGAAAGGGAGTCGATTGAGCAGGCGGCAGGTGCGCGTGGTTGCCACCCTCCCGAAGGCTGCCCTGATGTCAGTCGAAAGTGACCAGCGCCAGGGCCGCGCCGGTGAGCAGATCGACCAGCTCGTCGACGGGCGGGCGCGACTCGCGCAGCAGCCACTCGTGCGCCACGCCGTTGACCGCGCCCGTGATCAACCCGGTGGTCAGCTCGGCATCGCCACGCAACCGCACGCCGACCTGCTCCAAGCCCCCCTCGATCAGCGCCGACCAGGCGTGCCTGCGAGTCCGGCGATGGTTCTCCATCCGATCGCTCACTCCGACGACCTCGATCAGCGCCACCTGCGCGCGATAGGGGTCCGAGCCGAGCGACTCCAGGTAGGCGCCGAAACCAGCCCGCAGCGCGAGCTGTGGATCGGTCGAGCCGAGCGCGATCAGCGCGGTGCCCACCGCGGCCGCCGCGTCGTCCTGGATCCGGTCGTAGGCCGCTACCAGCACGTCTTCGCGGGTCTCGAACTCCTCGTAGAACTGCCGCTTGGACAGCCCGGCCGCCGCGCACACCTCGGCGAGCGAGCACGTGGCGTACCCGCGTTCCGCGAAAATTCGCGTCGCTGCTTCCAGGAATCGCAGTCGTCGCTCGGCTTTTCGCGCGACGACCGTACGACCCCCATACCGCCTGTCCGCTGTAGTCACCTCTCCAAAGTATCCGAAACCCGAAATAACATGTACCTTTTCGGGTCGCTTCATCTATCCACCGAACAAAGGACGGCCGACCAGTGCTGAGCACCCGAGCATCGCGGACCGCATTGTCCGCCCTCGTACTAGCGGCGGGTGCGGCACTCGTGGCACCCACGCAGGTGATGGCTGCCCCGCAGTCCGCCGCGACGCAGCCGAGTGTCCCCGCCATCGCGGAGAACGTCCCCTCCGGGACGCTGGCCGCGCTGGCACCGACGATCGTAGGCGCCATCTCCGCTCCCGCCCCCATCGCCGACAGCGGACAGGCCGCGATCCTGGCCCAGGCTCGTGTGCTGCTGGCCACGCCCGGCATCCCCGCGCAGGTCAAGGCCACCCTCGAAAAGGTCATCACCTTCCTCGACGGCAGTGGCGGCGGCGGTCCCGAACTGCCGCCTTCGGACGGTCCGCGCATCGCGCAGTTCCTGTACCCGACCATCGGCAAGGGCTGCATCGGCCCGACGTCGGATTCCGTCGGCACCGCGCTGGCCGTACCCGGCCCCGCCGAGCTGCCGCCGCCCGGACCGGCCGCGGGCCAGACCGGCTTCGTCTTCACCGCGCTCGGCACGAAAACCGCTACGGTCGTGCAGAATCCGCCGATGACGGTGCAGTGGGTCAACCTCGACAACCGCCGCACCGGCACCCAGCCGCTCACCACGGAGGCGGGTATCAACGCCGACGGCCCGGCCACCCTCACCGCTATCGCCGACACCGGTCCCGGCCGGGTCGCTGCCGTGATCACCGGTTCGCTCACCACGGCCACCGCCGATGGTGACCGCACCTGCTCGTTCGCCCCGACCCTCGGGTTCTTCACTGTCGGCTGAGTCTCGCACCACGCAATTGGAGTTCGATCTATGAAGTTTGTCGTCCCCGGCCTGGTCAGCGGCCTGACCGGCGCGGTCCTCGGGGTGATTGCCGTACTCGGCATCACCGCGGGCGCGCAACAGAATTCGATCCCGGCGCCCGAGGAGTCCGGTGACCCGGGCTCGTCGCTGCTCGGCGACGTGCAGTACGGCTCGCGATGAGCAACGTGCGCAGGCTCATCGCCTGCATCCTCGTCGGTCTCGGCGCGCTGCTGCTCGCGGCCGCCATCATGATCCCCACCTACACGGTCGGCAAGGTCGGCAAGACCCCGCTCGATCTGCGCGTCACCACCATCGCCAAGAGCGTGCCCGGCGAGGAAAGCCTTGTGCTCGACGCGAAGTCGCTCACCTCGCCCGAGGGCTCGGCCACGGTGAACACCAATGTGCCGCTCGTTTCGCAGCGTTTCCTGACGGTCGAAGAGCCCTCGGACGCCGATGAGATGACCATCCAGGCCGGCCAGACCCTGCTTCGCGCCGACATGGATCCCAAGGAAGGCCTGCTCACCGCCTCGGTCGACCGCGTCACCATCGACCGCGTCACCGGCGAGCCGATCGACGCCTCGCCCAACGGTTCGATCGCCGTGGCTCAGGATCCCAAGTCGGGCGCCGCGATCCCCACCGAGTCGCAGCGGCGCGGCCTGCAGTACCGCTTCCCGATCGGCACCGAGAAGAAGTCGTACCCGTACTTCGACCTCAACGCCCGCGCCACCTACGACATCGATTTCATCGAGGAGTCGGAGATCAACGGCGTGCCGGTCTACCACTTCCGCCAGGACATCCCGGTGACGAACATGTGGGACGTCGTCAAGCACCCGTCCTATCAGCTCGCCCTGCCCGCCGCCAAGTGGGGCCTCGAGGGCACCGAGCCGGTCACCATGACCCGCTTCTACACCAACACCCGCGACGTGTGGGTGGAGCCGAGGACCGGCGCGGTCCTCAAGGGTGGCGAGAAGATCCACATGTACTACGGCCGTAGCGCCGAGCAGGTCGACGTCTCTGTGCTGAAGTCGAACCTCGTCTTCGACGAAGAGACCATCGAGGCCCAGCTCGCTATCACTCAGGAGAGCCTCGACAAGCTCGACCTGTTCGGCAAGACCCTGCCGATCATCCTGGGCATCCTCGCCGCTCTCTTCCTGATCGGCGGCGCTGTCCTGGGATTCATGAGCGCCGGCTCCACCTCGGGCCGCCCGTTCGATCCCCCGACGGAGCGGATTCGTTCCTCGAACCTGTAGACCAACTGTCCCAACGCACTCGGCCTCCCCGGTCCTCAACCCGGGGAGGCCGAGCTGTTTTCCGGGCAGGTCTTCGAAACATCGATGCGTGGAGTCGGTGCCCTTCCTGCAACTTGGAGTTACACTAAGGGGGCAGAATCTACATCGTTGTAGGACGGAGCTGGCTCATGTTCGGCATCAAATCTCGGGATCAGATCGCCAATCAGTTCGAGGCCCCAGCCGACAACGGATTCTTCGGGCCCGGGTCGGTGACGTGGAAGGTGTGGAGCTACCCGACCTCCTATGTCCTCGGGTTCGCACGGGCGGTCACCATCGAGCACCTCGACCCCAATCTCGCCGCCGCTGTGGTGCAGTCCGGCGGCGTTCGTACCCGCACCCATACGCGATACGCACGCACCATCCACTACTTCGCGCTCGTGGCGTTCGGCGCCACCGAGCCAACCGCCAAGGCGGCCGATGTGCTGGTGAAGATCCACACCAAGGCAATCGGCAACGACCCGGTCACCGGCGGCACCTACGACGCGAACCGGCCCGACTCGCAACTGTGGATCCATGTCACCGCGTGGCACTCGATCCTGTACTGCTACGAGAAGTTCGGTCCCGGCCGGTTGAGCGAGGCCGAGGAGAACCAGTTCTGGGCCGACTGCGCGCTGGCCGCCGAGCTCCAGACGATCGACCCGGCCACCGTCCCGCGTTCGCGCGCTGAGGTGATCGAGTTCTTCGAGTCGTGGCGTCCGCGCCTGGCCGCCTCCGAGGATGCTCAGGACATGGTCGACTACATCCTTCAGCTCGACGTGGCGCTGCCGCCGGACCTGCCGCGCCGGACCCGGCTGGCCATGGCGCCCGTCATCTGGCTGCTGCGCAAGGGTGTTATCTCGACCTACCCCGCCTACGTGCGAAAGATGTTCGGCCTGACCCAGGGCCGCGGCACCGACATGGCGATCAATGCCCCGCTGACGGTGCTGCACACCCTGCTCGACCGTGTTCCGGCCCTGAAGTTCTGGTTCATCGGGTTGATGGCGCCCACGACCACCGCGGTGCTCGCGCCGGTCGCCCTCGGCATCCCCGCCGTCGAGCAGACCACCATGACTCCGCGCGAGGCCCAGGCCCGCTACGGCTACGACATTCCGGAGCAGGCCCACCAGGATCTGCGCGCCAAGCAGCACCAGCGCGTTTTCGAGGCAGGCGCCAAGCCTTCGGACGAGGGTCTGATCGAGTCGCAGGAACACATCGGCGGCATGATTCCCATCGCGCGTGGGTGAGGGCGACTATCTGGAGCCCTGATGGGATTGCCGTACTCGGGCCGCCTCGCGGGTGAGGTGGTCGCGCTCTGGCACGGTGGTGGCGGCGTGTGACGCCTCGGCGTACAGGGTGGCAGCCTGCTCGAGGTCGCCCGCGCGTTCGAGTAGGTAGGCGCGGGATGCGGTGTGGCGAGGCAGTTCTGGGTCCAGGTCGGCCAGTGCGGCCAGGCCGGCTCGGGGGCCGTCGGCCTCGCCGACCGCGACCGCGCGGTTGAGGCGCACGATCGGGCTGTCGGTGAGTCGCAGTAGTTCGTCGTACCACTCCACGATCTGTATCCAGTCCGTTTCGGCGGTGCTCGGGGCGTCTGCGTGCAGGGCGGCGATCGCGGCTTGGGCCTGGTATTCGCCCAGCCGGTCGCGAGTCAGCGCGGCCTGCAGGATCGTCACCCCTTCGGCGATAAGTGTTGTGTCCCACCGGGAGCGGTCTTGTTTCGCGAGCGGTACCAGACGACCGTCCTCGGTGCGCGACGCACGGCGAGCGTGGTGCAACAGCATCAGCGCGAGCAGCCCCGACACCTCGGGTTCGTCGGTCCAGGCGGCGAGCTGGCGGGTGAGCCGGATGGCTTCGGCGGCCAGGTCTACGTCACCGCTGTAGCCCTCGTTGAAGACGAGATAGAGCACGCGCAGCACGGTCGTCGGCTCGCTGGGCCGATCGAGCGGTAAGCCGGTGATGCGCTTCTTGGCTCGGCTGATCCGTTGCGCCATAGTCGATTCCGGAACAAGGTACGCCGTCGCTATCTGCCGGGTCGTCAGGCCGCCGACCGCGCGCAACGTCAACGCGACCGCCGAGCCGGGAGACAGCGAGGGGTGCGCGCACAGGAAATACAGCCACAGGGTGTCGTCCATGGCGGGTACGGGGCCGGCTTCGGGCTCGGCATCGACGGCGAATTCCCTGCCTCGCCTGGATGTTTCGGCCCGTGCCGCATCGATGAACCTTCGCCAGGCGACGGAGACGAGCCAGCCCTTCGCATCGCGCGGTGGATCCTCGGGCCAGGTTTCCAGCGCTCGGATCAGCGCCTCCTGCACCGCGTCCTCGGCCGCGGCGAACTCGGCCCCGCGGCGGACGAGAATCGCGATCACCGCGGGGACGAGTTCGCGCAGTAGCGCGTCGTTCATTCGGTCACCGTGGGCAATTCCGCGTAGAACGGCCGCAGTTCGAGCCATTCCTGCACCGGCTTGCCCCCTGCGCCTGGTGCCGCCGACAGCTCCCCGGCCAGTTCGAGCGCCCGGTCATAGGTCTCGACGTCGATGACCATCCACCCGGCGATCAGGTCCTTGGTCTCCGCGAACGGCCCGTCGGTGACCGGCGGGCGCCCCTCGCCGTCCGAGCGGACCCACGTGCCCTGGGTGGACAGTGCCTGACCGTCGACGAACTCGCCGGTCGAGCGCAGTCGATCGGCGAAATCCACCATGTACTGCACATGCGCGGACACCTCATCCGGCGTCCACTGATCCATCGGCGCGTCGTTGACCGATGCGGGCGCGCCACGGTAGTGCTTGAGCAGCAGGTACTTGGCCATGATGTTCTCCTCGGTTCGTGTTCTTCGTGGGTTGTACCCCTGGGACGGAGCCGTTCGCGCGTTCTCGACATCCGCGGCGAAAGAATTTCGGAGAATTTTTTCGCCGTGAGTGAACGGCGCTACCTGCAGGAACAAACAGTGGGGGGTCCATGTTGAGTCAACAAAGCTCAACTTTGGAAGGGTCGACATGACTTCAGCTCAGAACCTGCCGGTGCTGTTCCTGACCGATCCGATCGTGCTGCCGGGCATGGTCGTGCCCATCGAACTGGACGAATCCGCGCAGGCCGCCATCGACGCCGCGCAGGCCGCCAAAACCGGCTCGGTGCTGGTCGCGCCGCGCCTCGACGAGGGGTACGCGTCCTACGGCGTCGTCGCCACCATCGAACAGGTCGGCCGGATGCGCGGTGGCGCGCCGGCGGCCGTGTTGAAGGCCGAGCGCAGGGCGCGGATCGGGCACGGGGTCACCGGGCCCGGCGCCGCGCTGTGGGTGGAGGCCGAACTCGTCGAGTCGGTCGAACCCGACCAGCACACCACCGAACTCGCCGCCGAGTACAAGAAGCTGGTCGTCGCCGTCCTGCAGCGGCGCGAGGCCTGGCAGATCATCGACATCGTCAACCAGCTCGACGACGTGGAGGCCATCGCCGACACCGCGGGCTACGCGCCGTACCTGTCCGATGAGCAGAAGCGCGAGCTGCTCGAGACCCCCGACGTCGTCGTGCGGCTGACCCGTCAGCTCGAGTGGATCAAAGACCACATCGCCGAGGTCGAGGTCACCGACAAGATCTCCGAAGACGTCCGCGACGGCATGGAGAAGAGCCAGCGCGAGTTCCTGCTGCGCCAGCAGCTCAACGCCATTCGCAAGGAACTCGGCGAGGACGAACCCGACGGTGCCGACGATTACCGCACCCGCGTGGAGAACGCTGACCTGCCAGAGAACGTCCGCGCCGAGGCGCTGCGCGAGGTCGGCCGGTTGGAGCGCGCCAGCGATCAGAGCCCGGAATCGGGCTGGATCCGCACCTGGCTCGACACCGTGCTCGATCTGCCGTGGTCGGTGAAAACCGAAGACAGCACCGATGTTTCGGCCGCTCGCGCGGTGCTCGACGCCGATCATCACGGTCTCGACGAGGTGAAGGACCGCATGGTCGAGTACCTGGCCGTGCGTTCGCGTCGGGCCGCGCGTGGTCTCGAGGTCGTCGGTGGACGCGGTTCCGGTGCGGTGCTCGTACTAGTCGGTCCGCCTGGTGTCGGTAAAACCTCGCTGGGTGAGTCGGTCGCAAAGGCTTTGGGCCGCAAGTTCGTTCGCGTCGCCCTCGGCGGCGTGCGCGACGAGGCCGAGATCCGTGGCCACCGCCGCACCTACGTCGGCGCGTTGCCGGGCCGGATCGTGCGCGCGGTGAAGGAGGCGGGTTCGATGAATCCCGTTGTCCTGCTGGACGAGATCGATAAGGTCGGTTCCGACTTCCGTGGTGATCCGGCGGCGGCATTGCTCGAGGTCCTCGACCCCGCGCAGAACCACACCTTCCGCGACCACTACCTCGACCTGGACCTCGATCTGTCGAATGTGCTGTTCATCGCGACCGCCAATGTCATGGACACCATCCCCGGTCCCCTGCTCGACCGCATGGAGCTCATCACCGTCGACGGTTACACCGAGGCCGACAAGGTGGCCATCGCCCGCGACTTCCTGGTCCCCCGCCAGCTGGAACGCAATGCGCTGACCGCGGAAGAGGTTTCGATCACCGACGCGGCACTGCGCGAGATCGCCGCCAACTACACCCGCGAGGCCGGGGTTCGTCAGATGGAGCGCCTGGTGGCAAAAGCCTTGCGTAAGGCGGCAACTCGCCTGGTGGCGGGCGACTCCGCCCGTGTCGACAAGGATGCTGCGCCCGGCAACGGCGCCGGGCTGGGCAGCGCTGCTGGGCTCGGCAACGGCGCTGAGCTCGGCAACGCTGCGGCGCTCGACAAGGACACGGCGCTGGTCGACAACGGCTCGCTCGGCGAGGGTGCGGTGCTCGGCTACGACCCGGAACTCGGGTACGACAACGTCATCGACATCGAGTCCGGCCCACAACCGGCCGGTCAGGTGACGAACTTGACCGTCGACATCGACAACCTCGCCGACTACCTCGGCCGCCCCCGCTTCACCCCGGACTCGATGGAACGCACCTCCGTCCCCGGTGTGGCTACGGGCCTCGCGGTAACCGGAGCAGGCGGCGATGTCCTCTACATCGAGGCCAACGGCGCCGAGGGTGAGCGCTCCCTCACGCTCACCGGCCAACTCGGCGACGTCATGAAGGAGTCCGCCCAGATCGCCCTCACCTACGTGCGCTCGCACCTGGAGGAAATCGGCATCGAACCCAAGGTCCTTGACCGCAATATCCACATCCACTTCCCCGCGGGCGCAGTCCCCAAGGACGGCCCCTCGGCAGGCGTCACCATGGTCACCGCCCTGGTCTCGCTGGCGCTCGGCCGCCCGGTCCGCGGCGATGTCGGCATGACCGGCGAGGTCACCCTCAACGGCAGCGTCCTGCCGATCGGCGGCGTGAAACAGAAGCTCCTCGCCGCCCAGCGAGCCGGCCTGAAGACCGTCTTCATCCCGGCCCGCAACGAACCAGATCTGGACGAGGTCCCGGCCGAGGTCCTGGCTGCCCTGGAAGTCCGCCCCGTCGGTGACGTGGCAGACATCCTGGCTTACGCCATCGAACCCATCGCCGAACCCGCCGCCGACAGCAAGACCTTCGCCGTCAGCGCCTGACAGGTACCGGGAACGGGCCGCGCACCGAGCGCGGCCCGTTCGTCGTAGCGCGGGATCGCCGGTCTAGCGGCTGACGGTCGGCGGTAGTACCGGCCCGTCGACGGTGATGACGGCCAGTTGGTCGGTGTCGTAGTTGTCCTGGTCGTCGTCGAATTCGGCATCGTCGTCGAATTCGACGTCCGCGTCTTCCTCGTTGGAGGGGGCGAGGTCCTTTTCGACGCGGCGGGTGGTGCCCTGGGCGACCGCGCAGAGGATGGGTTCCTCGCCCTCGGTTTCGGCGTAGACGTCGCAGTGGGTGACGGCCTGGCGGCGGGTGGCGCCGAGGACGGTGGCGTGCACGCGCAGGCGCTCGCCCTGGGCGGGGCGCAGGTAGGTGATGGTGAAGCCGCCGGTGAGGACGTTGGGGCCGAGGACTGTGCCCGCGGCGAAGGTGAGGGCGTTGTCGGCGGCGTAGGCCAGCACCCCGCCGTGCACGAAGCCGAACTGCTGGCCGTGTTCCGGCTGGATATCGATGACGAGAGTGGCTGCGCCATCACCGAATTCGGTGAGCTCGGTGCCGACCAGACGGGCGAAAGGCTGCGCGGCGAGCACCTGGCGCGCCAGGTCGAGGTCGAGGGTGGTGGCTTCGGTCGGCATCGGGTGTTCCGTTCTTCGAGCTCAGTCGTGATCGGTTGGCGCGCTACGGATATTGCCACGCCCGGTTACGCCGGATTGTCGGTGCCATGCGGTATGACGGAACAGTGCCTCGGTGGCTCCTGCATGTCGATCTCGACCAATTCCAGGCGGCGGTGGAATTCCGGCGTCGCCCTGAGCTGCGCGGTCAGCCGGTTATCGTCGGCGGAGAAGGCGATCCCGAACAGCCTCGCAAGGTCGTGACCTGTGCTTCTTATCCCGCGAGGGCCTTCGGTGTGCATGCGGGGATGGCGTTGAAGATGGCGCAGCGCAAGTGTCCGGAGGGCGTTTTCCTGCCGGTCGACATGGCCGCCTACGAGGTGGCCTCCGAGGAGATCATGGCGACACTGGGCCGGGTGGCGGGTGCGGTCGAGGTCTGGGGGATGGACGAGGCCTTCGTCGCCACCGATGCCGATCCGTGGCCACTCGCCGCCGAAATCCGTACCGCCATCAGCGAACTCGGGCTCACCTGTGCGGTCGGCATCGGCGACAACAAGCTCACCGCGAAACTCGCCACCGGTTTCGCCAAGTCCACCGGCAAGACCTCCGCCGAACCCGAACACGACGAGGGCGCGGCCGCTGGGATTTTCGAACTGACCGCCGCCAACTGGACCGAACTCATGGGCCACCGCCCCACCGACGCGCTCTGGGGCGTCGGAGCCCGCATCGCCAAACGCCTGGCCGACCTCGACATCACCACGATCGCCGACCTCATGTCCGCCGATCGCCAGCGCCTGGCCGCCGAATTCGGCCCGAACACCGGCCCCTACCTGTGGGTTCTCGGCCACGGCAAAGGCGACACCGAACTCTCGACCACCCCACGAATCCCGGTGGGCCGCAGCAAATCCGAAACCTTCCCCCACGACCTCACCGACCCCGAAGAAATCCACCGCGAGGTCGCCCGCATCGCCACCGAGGTCGCCGAGGAAATGCGCGACCACCACCGCATCAGCACCCGAGTCTCGGTCACCGTCCGCACCAAAACCTTCTACACCCGCAGCAAACAGCAAAAACTCCCCACCCCCACCGACGACATCACCACCATCGTCGACACCGCCCTCGCGATCATCGCCCGCTTCGAGCTCGACCGCCCGGTCCGCCTCCTCGGCGTCCGCCTGGAGCTACTGGACACTTGATCACCCGGTTTCGGGTTGCGGCAGCTTCTGGTGCGATGACCTGCGGGCACGTGGACGGCTGTCTGTGTCTGGGTTGTCGTGGCCGGGGTGGCTCGTATGCTCAGGGCATGGAGTTCTCAGCGATGGTGGCCCGGGAAGCTGACGGCGGGATCGTTCTCGCCCGCGAAACGGTGGGGGATGATTTCCTCGGTACCGGCGACGTGACGATCAAGGTCCACTATTCGAGCGCGAATTACAAAGACCTGCTGGCGATTACGCCGCGCGGTGGGGTGGTGCGCAACTATCCCATCGTGCCCGGTATCGACCTCACCGGCGAGGTGGTCTTCTCGGATTCCGATGACTTCGCCCCCGGCGATCAGGTCATTGCGCACGGTTACGACCTGGGTGTTTCCCGCAACGGTGGCTTCGCCGAATACACCAGGGTGCCCGCTGAATGGGTGGTGAAGCTCGATGGCCTCGACACCCGTGACGCCGCCACCATCGGCACCGCGGGCTTCACTGCCGCGATGAGCGTGCGGGCCCTGCTCGATCACGGCCTGACCCCCGACGACGGCGCCGTTCTGGTCACCGGCGCGACCGGTGGTGTCGGTACCGTCGCCATCGACATCCTCTCCGGCCTCGGCTTCGAGGTCATCGCCTCCACCGGCAAAACCGACGCGAGCGACCTGCTCGCCGAACTCGGCGCCAACGAGGTCATCGGCCGGCTCCCCCTCGACCCCGACGCCAAGCCCCGCCCGCTCAACAAGGCGAACTGGGCGTCCGCGGTCGACAGCGTCGGCGGCGCCTCGCTGGCCCACGTCCTCAGCGCCATCGGCTACGGCGGCGCGGTAGCGGCGAGCGGCCTCACCGGCGGCGCCGAACTCCCCACCACCGTGCTCCCGTTCATCCTGCGCGGCGTCAGCCTGCTCGGCATCGACTCGGTCCAGCTCCCGATCGAGAAGCGCCGCTCCCTGTGGACCTCCCTGGGCAAAGAGCTTCGCCCACAACACCTCTCGACCATCGAGTCCTTCACCCCGATCACCGAGGTCGGCACCGTCCTACAGTCCATCAAGGCCGGCACCCACTCCGGCCGCACCGTGATCGGCATAGCCAACGAGTTCTGAGTTTTTTGCGGCTGGCGCCGCGGTTCTCGGCGCTTAACTCCGCCTCTTCCCTCCCTACGGGCACTCCTTCGTCGCACCCTTCGGTCAGTCCATCGGCGGAGGCGCGCCGAGAACGACCTACTTCGACAGGAAGGGCCCCGAACAGGAAAAGTAGTCCGCGGATGCAGCGGCTAGCTCTGTTCCCACGGATCGATGAGGTCGACCCCGGTATCGAGGAAATCCTTGGTATTGCGGGTGGCCAGGGTAGCGCCGCGGGCTAAGCAGATCGCGGCGATCTGACCGTCGGCCAAGCCGATGGGGCGGCCGGCTCGGTGGCAGGTCGACGCGATGTGGGCGTAGCGAGCTGCTGCGGGTAGGTCGAAGGGGTGGACCCGCGCTCGCAGGTCCTGGTTGAGGATTTCGTCGACCAGGACGGCCAGCTCGGTTTTGCGGCGTCCGTCGGGCAGCAGGCTGACGCCTACCCACATTTCCGCGGCGGTGACAGCAGTGGTTGCGATCTCGCTCGCTCGGAGCCGATCAAGCCAGGCGAGAACCCTGGGTTCTGGTTTCGGACGTGCCAGTTCCGACAGGACGTTGGTGTCGAGGACGATCATTCGCCGAACTCGACCGCTCGCGGATGGTCGGTACGTGGCGGAATATCGAGTTCCGCGCCGCCGATGTCGGCGAATCGTGCGTGGATCCGACTCCCCCACCCGTATTCGTCCGGTTCGGCGAGTTGCTCCTGCAGAATCGCCCGCACCTCGGCCTCCATCGAGCGGCCGTTGTGGGCCGCACGCAAGCGAAGTCTGGCGTGTAGTTCGTCGTCCAATCCCCGCACGGTCACTGTTGCCACGGTCGAAACCTCCATAACGCACCCCCCGAATCAGTTCCCCAACTGCTAGCAATGACAGCAATGCTAGCAGTTGGGAAGCGGCTTGACCAGGTTCTTTGTTCATACGACCGCCGGGACCACCGGGTCGTCGGCGAACTGGGTTCGGTAGAGCTCGGCGTAGCGGCCGTCGGCGTTGAGGAGGGTGGCGTGGGTGCCGCGCTCGATGATGCGGCCGTCTTCGAGGACCAGGATTTGGTCGGCGGCGCGAATCGTGGAGAGACGGTGTGCGATGACCAGGGCGGTGCGGCCGGTCAGGGCTTCGGTGAGGGCCTCCTGGACGGCGGCTTCGGAGGTGGAGTCGAGCGAGGCGGTCGCCTCGTCGAGGATGACCACCCGTGGTTGCTTGAGGAGCAGGCGGGCGATGGTGAGGCGTTGGCGTTCGCCGCCGGAGAGGCGGTAGCCGCGTTCGCCGACGACGGTGTCCAGACCGTCGGAGAGCGAGTCGACCAGGTCGCCGAGGCGGGCACGGCCGAGGGCGTCCCACAGTTGTTCCTCGGTGGCCTCCGGCCGGGCCAGCAGGAGGTTCGCGCGGATGGTGTCGTGGAACAGGTGGCCGTCCTGGGTGACCAGGCCGACGGTGCGCTGGATGGATTCGGTGGTCAGGTCGCGCACGTCGGAGCCGTTGAGACGGACCGCGCCGGAGTCGACATCGTAGAGACGTGAAACCAGCTGGGCGATAGTGGATTTGCCCGCACCTGAGGAGCCGACCAAGGCGATGAGCTGGCCGGGTTCGGCGCGTAGCGATACCTCGTGCAGCACCTCGACGCCGCCACGGCGGTCCAAGGTCGCGACGTCTTCCAGCGAGGCGAGCGAGACCTTGTCGGCCGACGGGTAACCGAAGTTCACCGCGTCCAGTTCCACCGCGACCGGGCCGTCGGGCACCGGGGTGGCGTGCGGCGCGTCCTCGATCAGCGGCTTCAGGTCGAGCACCTCGAAGACGCGCTCGAAACTCACCAGCGCCGACATGATCTCCAGGCGGGCGCTGGCCAGCGCGGTGAGCGGGGTGTACAGGCGGGTGAGCAGCAGCGAGAGCGCGACCACCGAGCCCGCGTCGAGACTGCCCCGCAGCGCGTACCAGCCGCCGAGGCCGTAGACCAAGGCGAGCGCGAGCGCGGAGACCAAGGTGAGCGAGGTGACGAAGGTGGTCTGCAGCATGGCGGTACGCACGCCGATGTCACGCACGCGGGTGGCGCGCACCGCGAACTCCGACGACTCCTGCTTCGGCCTGCCGAACAGCTTCACCAGGGTGGCGCCCGGCGCGGAGAAGCGCTCGGTCATCTGGGTGCTCATGGCGGCATTGAGCTGGGCGGCTTCGCGCTGCATGGCGGCGAGCTTGTTGCCTGCTCGCTGGGCCGGGATGACGAACACCGGCAGCAGTACGAGGGCGAGCAGGGTGATCTGCCAGGAGATGCTGAGCATCACGGCGAGCGTGAGCAGCAGGGTGACGAGGTTGGTGATCACGCCGGAGAGGGTGTCGCTGAACGCGCGCTGCGCGCCGATCACATCGCTGTTGAGCCGACTCACCAGTGCACCTGTCCTGGTGCGGGTGAAGAACGCGACCGGCATCTTCTGGACGTGATCGAACACGGCGGTGCGCAGATCCAGGATCAGACCCTCACCGATCCGCGCCGACAGCCAGCGAATGGCGATGCCGAGGGCGGCATCGAGCACCGCGAGACCGGCGATGGCGAGCGCGAGCAGCACCACGGTCCGCGCCGCCGAACCTTCGACGATCCCGTTGACAACGCGCCCCGCCAGCACCGGGGTAGCCACCCCGAGCACCGCGGCCACCACGCTGAGCATCAGGAACCCGCCGATCCGGCGCCGATGATGCTGCGCGAACCGCAGGATCCGCCGCGCTGTCACCGTGCTGAACGGGCGCTGCTCTTCCGGCGCGTTCGCACGCCGGTACATCTGGCTGTAGGCCACGGATTCGATACTCACTGCACTCTCCTCAAGGCTTCGGAGCCCATTGAACTCCTGCCCACCGACACTAAAACCTCAACAAAGGTTGATCGCAAATGCTTTCCGCTGACCCCGCTTTACGCGCACAGCGAAACCAGCCGCCGAATCACACCCAACGGCAGTCGCGCGGACGGCTGAGGCGATCTGCTCGGTGACGCGAATAGGCTGGTTTCCGTGGACGACGACCGGAGCGCGGAACTGCTGGCGGACGCACTGCGCAGGCAGGTCGGCTGCACGGTCGACGCGTCGGTGCGCAGGCGCGTCGAGTACTCCGCCGACGCGTCCAACTACCGCGTCCGGCCCGCCATGGTGGTGTTCGCGCGCGCCGATGACGACGTCGCCGCCGCGGTGACCTTCGCGCGCGAGAACGGGCTGTCGATCACCGCTCGCGGCGCTGGCACCTCGGTCGCGGGCAATGCCATCGGACCCGGCATCGTGCTGGATTTCAGCAGGCACATGAACGCGGTGCGCGCGGTGGACGTCGAGGCGCGAACGGCGATTGTGCAGCCGGGGGTGGTGCTGTCGGATCTGCAACGGCGGCTACGGCCGCATGGGTTGCGGTTCGGGCCGGATCCGTCGACGCAGGACCGCTGCACGCTGGGCGGGATGATCGGCAACAATGCGTGCGGACCGCACGCGCTGGCCTGGGGGCGCACCGCCGATACCGTGCGTGAGCTGCGCATTCTCGACGGCACGGGGGCGCGGCGAACGCTGGGTGCCGACCTGACGGCGGTGCCCGGCCTGGCGAAGTTCACCACCGCGAACCTGGCTGTGCTGCGCACCGAACTGGGGCGGTTCGATCGTCAGGCATCCGGCTACGGCCTGGAACACTTGCTGCCGGAACGTGGTTCGTCGGCCGCGAAGGCATTCGTTGGCTCCGAAGGTACCTGTGGACTACTCCTGGAAGCGGAGGTCGCGCTCACGCCGGTGCCCGCCGCGACCGTGCTCACGGTGCTCGGCTACCCCGATATCGCCTCGGCCGCAGACGATATCGCGGCGGTGGCCGGGTGCGCGCCGATCGCGGTGGAGGGTATCGATGCCGGCCTCGTCGACGTGGTCCGCGCACACCGAGGGACAGTGCCAGAGTTGCCGCGGGGTCGCGGATGGCTGTTCGTCGAAACCGCGGGAGCGACCCCGGCCGAGGCGCTGGCCGTGGCCCGGCGACTGTGCACGGTGAGCAACGCCGATGACCACCGGATTGTCACCGATCCCGTTGTCACAGCAGCACTCTGGCGCATCCGTGCCGACGGCGCCGGTCTGGCCGGGAGAACCCCCGACGGGAAACCGGCGTGGCCCGGTTGGGAGGATGCCGCAGTTCCACCGGCGAATCTCGGGGCATATCTCCGCGAATTCGCCACGCTCACCAGCGAATACGATGTGAGTGGGCTGCTGTATGGGCACATCGGCGACGGCTGTATCCACGTCCGCCTCGACTTCCCGATCGCCGACGCACCCCAGCGATTCCGCACCTTCCTCTTCGACGCCGCCGAACTCGTTGTGCGGCATGGTGGATCGTTGTCGGGCGAACACGGTGACGGCCGCGCCAGATCCGAACTGCTCGAAGTCATGTACTCACCGGCCGCGCGTGCGGCCTTCGCGGGCTTCAAGTCCCTGTTCGATCCCGGCGACATCCTCAACCCCGGCGTCCTCGTCGCCCCGAACCCCGTCGACGCCGACCTGCGAGTAGCCGCACTGGCGCCGGTCCCGTCGCGGGGTTTCGCCCTGTCCACAGACTCCGGCGATTTATCCACAGCTGTGCACAGATGTGTAGGAATCGGCAAGTGCCGTGCGGATACTCGTGGTTCCGGCGGCTTCATGTGCCCCTCGTATCTGGCCACCGCCGACGAGAAGGACACCACGCGGGCCCGTGCCAGAGTGCTCCAGGAGGTCGTCCGCGGCGAACTCGACTGGCGCGCACCAGCAGTCGAAGAATCGCTCGACCTCTGCCTGTCCTGCAAGGCCTGCGCCTCCGACTGCCCAGCTGGCGTCGACATGGCCACCTACAAATCCGAGGCGCTGTACCGCCGCTACGAAGGCCGCCTACGCCCCCTGGATCACTATGTCCTCGGCCGACTCCCACGCTGGCTCGCCATCGCCCAACACTTCCCCCGCCTTGCCAACGCGTTGGCCACCCGTCCCCGCCTCCGTCGAACAGGCATGCGACTAGCCGGAATCGACCCGAGGCGCGCGGCACCGCGGCTCGCCCCGAAGCCGCTGCGCCGGATCTGGGCCGAGCTCGGCGGTGCTGAACGTGCCGAGGAGCTATCGAAAGTCCTGGGCCGCAACGGAGCCGACGCGCCTGTCGAGACGGGGTCGGCCCGCACACCGGCGACAGCCGACGATCTGCGCGCAGGTGAAGTGATGCTCTGGATCGACACCTTCACCGACACGTTCGACCCCGAAAATGCCATAGCCGCGACCCAACTGATCGAACAGCTCGGCTACCGGGTCAGCATCCCGAAAGATCGCGTCTGCTGCGGCCTCACCTGGATCAGCACCGGCCAACTCGACGGCGCCCGCACCCGCCTGCGCGCCACCCTCGACGCACTGTCCGAGCACGTAGCAGCATGCGGGTTGATCATCGGCCTCGAACCCTCCTGCACCGCCACCCTCCGCGCGGACCTCCCCGAACTACTCCCCGACGACCCGCGGGCACACCAGGTCGCCGCCTCGATTCGTACCCTCGCCGAGTTCCTGCTGGAGCACCCCGCGTGGCAACCACCCCGGCGCCCGCAGGACACCGTCGTCGTCCAACCGCACTGCCACCAGCACGCCGTAGGCGGCTTCGACGCCGAACGCCGAATCCTGGCCGCGATGGGCGTCACCGTCGGGGAACTGGCAGGGTGCTGCGGCCTGGCAGGCAACTTCGGCATGCAGCGCGGCCACTACGACATCTCGGTCGCGGTAGCCGAAAACGCCCTACTCCCCGCGCTGAGAAATGCCCCACCGAACGCTGTCTTCCTTGCCGACGGCTTCTCCTGCCGAACCCAAGCCGACCAACTCGCCGGCACACCCGGTCTGCATCTGGCCAGGTACCTGCTCGATTGCCAGACCGGACCGGCTATCGGTTGACGCCGATCACAGGCGCACAATGGTCGGGTGCGTGATCAGACCCTGGACCCGGACCTGGCCTCGGCCGGGCTGTCCAGAACCGTCCGGTCGAGCAGGCCCTTCGACGTCGGCATCACCGTGTCACCACTGCGCCGCGGCGGCGGCGACCCCTGCCACCACGTCGGCCCCGACGGCGCCCACTGGCACGCCTCGCGCATGCCGACCGGCGTGGTCACCTACCGCCTCTCCCAGGACGGCCGCGACGGCGCCACCGCCCGCGCCTGGGGCCCGGGAGCCGAGGAGTTCCTGGCCGGTCTCGACCGCATGCTCTGCCTCGAGGAAAACCTCGACGACTTCGCCCCCGAACACCCCAAGCTGGTCGAAGCCCATCGCACGGTCCCCGGCCTGCGCATGCTGAAGACCGGCCTGGTGATCGAGTCGCTGATCCCGGCCATCCTCGAACAGAAGGTGCACACGAAGTCCTCGTTCGCGGCGTGGCGCACCCTGGTCCGCGAATTCGGGACGAAGGCCCCTGGCCCGGCACCGACCGGCCTGATGGTGGCACCGGACGCCGACACCTGGCGACTGATCCCGTCGTGGAAATACCACCGTGCCAATGTCGGCCCGCAGCGCGCGCAGACCATCGTGCGCGCCGCCAGAGTCGCCGACTCGATCGAACGCACCGCCACCCTCGACCCGATCGAGGCGGCGCGACGTTTGCGCAGCCTGCCCGGCATCGGGGTGTGGACGGTGGCCGAGACCGCGCAACGCGCCTTCGGCGACGCCGATGCCCTCTCGGTCGGCGACTACCACCTCGCCGCCGTCGTCGGCTGGAGCCTGCTCGGCCACCCGATCGACGACGACGCGATGATCGAATACCTGCGACCGCTACAACCCCACCGCTACCGCGCGGTGCGCCTGCTCGGACTCAGCGGGCAGGCGCGCAAACCGAAGTTCGGCCCGCGCGACCCGATCACCGATCATCGCCACCACTGAGGCGCGCCTGCCCTACCGCGTGGCGCGCGCGTCCAGTACGCAGCGGCCCGCTTCGACGAGGGTGTTGCGCGCCCGTCGGCGTACCCGGCACTCTTCGACCGTGCAGTCGAGGTGCAATTGCATTGCGGCATGGGCTTGTTCGGGCTCCATCGGGCCCGGGTCGGTGGAGCAACTCAGCAGTGCTGTGGCGACGCGCATGTTCACTTCGCTCAATTGCATGAACCAAGCAGAGCACGCTAACACCCGGCTAACGGTGAGTACACGCGCGATCGGATAGATTTACCTCGAATTCCCAGCACGACATCCAAGGGGGAGTGCAGGATTCCCCACAGTGGACGAATTCTACCGCCGCTGCGGGGCTTGGAGCGGGTGGCGGTGTGCGACACAGAAGGAGCGGGGCTGTGGCATCGAACGGAACGTACGGGCACGCGGGTGCCTCCTCGACCCTGCCGCGCCGCCAGCTCGGCCGCTACCTGCGTGACTGGCGCACCCAGGCCGGGCTCACCATCGCCGAGGCGGCCCGGCTGATGGAGTGGGGCGCCAGCACCCTCCAGCGACTGGAGAAGGGCCAAGCCGACCGCATCCGGACCATCGACATCCACGAACTGTGCCGGATCTACGGCATTCCCGACGATCTCGCCGACGGTCTCGCCGGTCTCGCGCAGCAGGCCGCTGTCAAGAGCTGGTGGCACGCCTACGGGGATCTGATTCCCGAAAACTTCGATATCTATGTGGGTTTGGAGGCATCGGCGCATCGGTTGCGTGCCTATCAGTCCGCGCTGGTTCCCGGTCTGCTGCAGACCGCGGAATACGCACGGGCACTGAATCATTTGGGCTTTCCCAAGGATTCGGTCGACGAGCTCGATCGCCGCGTCGCGCTGCGGCTGCAACGCCAGGCCTTGATCACCCGCAAGCATTCGCCCGCCGAGATCGATGTGGTTCTGCACGAATCGGTATTGCGTACCGTCGTCGGTGATGCAAAGGTGATGGCTGCGCAGCTGCGACACCTTGCCGACGCGAGTACTCGAAGTAACGTGTCACTGCGCATCCTGCCGTTTGCCGCCGGTGTTCCGCTCGGGGTCTGTACCGGACCTTTCACGGTTCTCGAGTTCGGCACCGACAGCAAGGGGAAACCGATCGAACCACCGGTGGTGTACGCCGAAGGCTTTACCGGCGACCTCTACCTGGAACGACACGCAGATGTTCGAAGGTACGACCAGGCTCACGAATGCCTCCAGCGTCATGCGCTGGATATCCCACCGAGTAGAGACCTGTTGCGGCAGGTCGCGAAGGAGTATGTGGCATGAGTTTCGATCTCGTCGACGCACACTGGTTCAAGAGCACACGCAGTGGTGCGGGCAAGGATTGCGTCGAAGTTGCTTTCCTGTTCGGCGGGCACGTAGGGGTGCGCGACAGCAAGAATCCCGCCGGTCCCGCCCTGGTCTTCGACGGCGCGAGCTGGGACGACTTCACCCGCGGCATCGACAACGGCGCGTTCGCGTGAACACCAAGCGCGACATCGACACCACCGATGCCACCTGGCTGCGGGCGGGCACCACCGACGGCAGCGTGGAGGTCGCCATGCTGCCCGAGGGGTACGTTGCCCTGCGCGACAGCAGGAATCCCGAGGGTCCGGTGCTGATCTTCACCCCGAGTGAATGGACGGCCTTCACCGCGGGCGTGCACGACGGCGAGTTCGACCGTCCTTGATCACGCTAGATCACAGAACGATAGATATTCGGCATAGACCGAGGTTTGATGCGGAGCCGGGTCGGGTAGCCCAGGTATATGGACCGAGGGTTGAAGAAAATGCCACCCCGGTACCGGAGGCTAGCGCCTGAGGACGGGGTGGAACGCCTGATCGTGATACTGCTGTTCGCGGTATCGGCGATCGGAATCTACGTACTCACCAGCTCTTTGCTGTCGGCGCTGTTCATCGGATTACTGGTCGGATTAGTCGCTGTGGGGACTGTAGCTGTCTTGTAGGCAGCAGACGCTGCGGGGTTTCGCACCCCGCAGCGTCATCAGTTCCTACCGCCTGAACAATTTATTCCCGAGCCAGACAATCGGGTCATATCGACGATCCACCACCCGTTCTTTCAGTGGAATCAACGCGTTGTCGGTGATCTTGATGTGTTCGGGGCACACATCGGTGCAGCACTTGGTGATATTGCAATAGCCCAAACCTGCTTCCTCCTGGGCCATTTCGCGTCGATCGCGAGTGTCGAGTGGGTGCATCTCCAACTCCGCGATGCGCATCAGGTAGCGCGGGCCCGCGAAGGCCGGCTTGTTCTCCTCGTGATCGCGCACCACATGGCAGGTGTCCTGGCACAGGAAGCACTCGATGCACTTGCGGAACTCCTGCGAGCGCTCCACGTCGACCTGCTTCATCCGGTAGTCGCCCGGCGCGAGACCGGCCGGCGGCGCGAATGACGGTATCTCCCTGGCCTTCTCGTAGTTGAACGAGACGTCGGTGACCAGATCCTTGATGATCGGGAAGGTCCGCATCGGGGTGACGGTGATGACCTCCTCCGGCGTGAACGTGGACATGCGCGTCATGCACAGCAGGCGCGGGCGGCCGTTCACCTCCGCCGAACACGAACCGCACTTGCCCGCTTTGCAATTCCAGCGCACGGCGAGGTCGGGGGTCTGGGTGGCTTGGAGGCGATGGATGATGTCGAGCACCACTTCGCCCTCGTTCACCGCCACCGTGTAGTCCTCGAGGCCGCCGTCGTCGATGTCTCCGCGCCAGACCCGGAACCGGGCGTCGTATCCCATGGTTACGCCTTTCCCTCGGCTGCCGGGTGCGCAGCCAATTCTTGCTCGGTGTAGTACTTTTCGAGCTCGCTCAGTTCGAACAGGGCGAGTAGGTCATCGCGCATCGGCGTCTGATCGGCCGGGGTGACGGTCACGTCGGGGATCTGGGCTTCCGACGCCGGATCGACGGCGCAGACCAGCAGCGTGTTGCGCCAGTCCGGGTTCATGCCGGGGTGATCGTCGCGGGTGTGGCCGCCGCGGCTCTCGGTGCGCAACAGCGCTGCCTTGGCAACGCATTCGCTGACGATCAGCATGTTGGCCAGGTCGAGGGCCAGGTGCCAGCCGGGGTTGAACGGTCGTTTGCCCTGCACTGCCACGTTGGCGTAGCGGGCGCGCAGCTCGGTGAGTTTGTCGATCGCCGCGCGTACCTCGTGTTCCTTGCGGATGATGCCGACCAGGTCGTTCATCGTCTGCTGGAGTTCGGAGTGCAGGGTGTACGGATTCTCGCCGGGGCCGTCTGCGGGTGAATCGAACGGGGCCAGTGCGATTTTCGTCGCCGCCGCGATATCGGTCTCGGACGGTGTCGGTTTGTCGGTCAGCTGCTGGACGTACGCCGATGCGCCGAGCCCGGCCCTGCGGCCGAACACCAGCAGATCCGACAGCGAGTTGCCGCCGAGCCGGTTCGAGCCGTGCATGCCACCGGAACACTCACCGGCAGCGAACAATCCGGGTACGACCGCGGCGCCGGAATCGGGGTTCACCTCGATCCCGCCCATCACGTAGTGGCAGGTGGGGCCGACTTCCATCGGTTCGGCCGTGATGTCGACATCGGCCAGTTCCTTGAACTGATGGTGCATCGACGGCAGCCTGCGCACGATCTCGTCGGCGGGCATCCGGGAGGCGATGTCGAGATAGACGCCGCCGTGCTCGGTGCCGCGGCCCGCCTTCACCTCTTCGTTGATCGCCCTGGCGACCTCGTCGCGGGGGAGTAGGTCAGGGGTGCGGCGCGCGGAATCGTTGTCGCGCAACCACTGATCGGCTTCTTCCTCGGTCTCGGCATACTGGCCCTTGAACACCGGCGGGATGTAGTCGAACATGAACCGCTTGCCCTCGGAGTTCTTCAGCACGCCGCCGTCGCCGCGCACACCCTCGGTGACGAGGATGCCCTTCACGCTCGGCGGCCAGACCATGCCGGTGGGATGGAACTGGAGGAACTCCATATTGATCAGCGTCGCGCCGGAGCGAAGGGCCAGCGCGTGACCGTCGCCGGTGTACTCCCATGAGTTCGAGGTCACCGTGTAGGACTTGCCGATTCCGCCGGTGGCCAACACGATCGCGGGTGCCTTGAACAGCACGAGACCACCGGATTCACGCCAATAGCCGAACGCACCGGCGATCGCCCCTGCGTCGGTGAGCAATTCGGTGATCGTGCATTCGGCGAAGACCTTGATCCTGGCCTCGTAGTCGCCGGTCGCCGCGTAGTCCTCCTGCTGCAACGAGACGATCTTCTGCTGCATCGTGCGGATCAGTTCGAGGCCGGTCCGGTCGCCGACGTGCGCGAGCCGAGGATAGGTGTGGCCGCCGAAGTTGCGCTGGCTGATTCGCCCATCGGCGGTTCGATCGAACAGCGCCCCATAGGTTTCCAGCTCCCACACCCGATCGGGTGCCTCCTGGGCATGGAGTTCGGCCATGCGCCAGTTGTTGAGGAACTTGCCCCCGCGCATGGTGTCTTTGAAGTGCGTCTGCCAGTTGTCCTTCTCGTTGGCATTGCCCATCGACGCCGCGCAACCACCCTCGGCCATCACGGTGTGTGCCTTGCCGAACAACGACTTACACACCACCGCCACCGAAAGCCCTTGTTCGCGTGCCTCGATCACGGCTCGCAGACCCGCGCCGCCCGCTCCGATCACCACGACGTCGTAGTCGTGCCGTTCCACGTCTGGCATTGAAATTCAAGCTCCTCGCGTTGTCGCGGCTCAGTTGACGAACCGCAGGTCCGAAATGGTGTGGCTCGCAACCAACATCACGTAGAAGTCGGTGAGCACGAGGGTGCCGAGGGTGGTCCAGGCCAGCGCCATGTGGCGGGTGTTGAGCTTGGAGATCTGGGTCCAGTACCAGTACCGCACCGGGTGGGCGGAGAAGTTCTTGAGCCGCCCGCCCGCGATGTGCCTGCACGAGTGACACGACAGGGTGTAGGCCCAGAGCCCGATCACGTTGACGAGCAGGACGATATTGCCCAGACCGAAGCCGAAACCACCACTGCTGCCGTGGAATGCGGTGATCGCGTCGTAGGTGTTGATCAACGTGACCACCAGCGCGACGTAGAAGAAGTAGCGGTGCGCGTTCTGGATGATCAACGGCAGCCGCGACTCACCGCTGTAGCGCGCGTGCGGCTCGGCCACCGCGCAGGCGGGCGGGGAGAACCACACCGAGCGGTAGTAGGCCTTGCGGTAGTAGTAGCAGGTCAGCCGGAAGCCGAGCAGGAACGGCAGCACCACGAAGCCCAGTGGGATCCACATCGGCAGCTCGGGGAACGGGGTACCGAAATGCGCCGATCCCGGTACGCACGAGTCGCTCAGACACGGCGAGTAGAACGGGGTCAGATAGTGGAACTCGGGCACCCAATAGGCCGTCCGGACAAAGGATCTGATCGTCGCGTAGACGACGAACGCGAATAGTCCGAGCGCGGTGAACAGCGGCGGTAGCCACCAGCGGTCGGTGCGAAGGGTGCGCGCGGAAATACGGGCACGCGTTTTGCTGAAGACGCCGGTGCCCGCGGAGTGTGAAGCGGGGGAGGCGGTCGGTGCGGCACTCACGGTGGATGCCTCGCTGATCTTCGGGTCTGCGGCGGTGATCATTACCCACCGCGATGGATTGTGATGTGGAGCACCATACGCCTGTGTTCGCGCCGCTCGCCGTGGGTCTCACGCACTCGGTCCCCGCACACGCCGGTGATCTCGATCACAGCCATGACGTCTGTGACGCTGACGTAGGTGGCGCATGGGTCGGCGCGGCGACCCTGTTGGCAGGGCCGCCGCGCCGGTGATCAGGTTCTACTTTGTTCTCGGCCGGGAGTGGAAGCCGAGGCCTTCGTCCTGGGCGCCCATCCATGCTGCTTCGTCGGACTTGCTGTCGGGAACGTAGATCGGCTCCGACCTACGGGGGATGGCGAGTTCCGGCGGTGGTGCCTGCTCGAAATCCTCGGCGTCGATGACGAGCCGCTCGAGGTCGTTCTCCAGGCGACGGATGGTGGCCGCGTCGCCGTAGTTGGAGCGCAGTGCACCGATCGATTGCCGGAGTTGGCCGACCGCGTAGCGCAGTTCCGCGATATCGCTGCGTGTCATCGTTACCTCCTGTGTATATGGCGGGCATACCGACTCGCCGGATCACGGGTACGCCCGAAAAGTCCCCGGGCCGCACTGCACCGAGCCGTGTGACTCACCACACAACGTGATCTCCACCACAATAACGGATCTTTTCGGTTTACGCCCGAAGTTGCGGGAGACCGCTGAATTGCCGTCCGGTAACTGCTGGGCTCACCCCGCGACGGCGTAGCGGGCGCGGACGCCGGTCCTCGCCCGGTCGACCAGCGCGGTGATCGAGTCGGCGACCTCCTCCGCGCGTTCGAGGATGACACTGTGACCCGCGCCCTCGATCCGCACCAGCTCCGCACCCGCCAGCTGTGAAGCCAGCACCACCGAGTGCGCGAACGGCACCATGAGATCGGCCGAGCCCGCCAGTACGAGAGCGGGCAGGTCGCCGAAGCGGGCGAGCGTGTTCGCCTCGTCGAAGTCGAGCAGCGAGCTCAGGAAGCCGGACATGGTCAGCAGCGCGGTCTCGTTGAGCACCGCGGTGGCGATGGCCGTCACGCGCGGATTCATCCGCCGGGTGCCCGTGCTCGCCTCGCGGATCAGCGGTCCGAAGATCCAGCGGGAGAAACGCTTCGAGGCCTGCATCACCCGGGGTGCGTGCACGACGGCGCGCTGCAGCGAGGCCACCGCGTGCCGGTTGAGGAGTCGGCCGAGGCCGACCTCGGTGATACCGCCGGCGGCGCCGGCGATCAGGCCGATCCCGGCGACCCGGTGACCGATGGCCGCCGGATAGTGGCGGGCGTAGGCGAGCACCACCATCGCGCCCATCGAGTGACCGACCAGCACTACGGGCCCGGTCGGTGCGACCGCGCGCAGCACCGCGTCGAGATCGGTGGCGAGCTGGTCGATCGTGTAGGTGGCGTGGTGGGCGTGCCCGGATTCGCCGTGGCCGCGGTGGTCGTAGAAGACCATGCGGGTGCCGGCGTCCCAGTCGCGCAGCAGGTGCTCGCGCAGGAATGACCAGGATTCGGTGTGCAGGCAGTGGCCGTGGACGAAAACGACGGTCAGGGCCGCATCGGTGGCGCCGAAGCTGCGCACCGCGATCGGCACACCGTCATCGGCGACGACGGTGTAGCGGTGACCATCGGTGTCGGTGAAAGGGAAGGTCTTCGACATTGCGGCCTCCTCCGGTCCGGCGGGACGCACCTGAAGCGTCCTGCTGGGCTTTTCGGAGAAGGTTTCCAGCGTGTTAACCGGTCAACCCTCGCGTTATCCACCCGATGCGCAAACGATCCCGGGCAGGCCCGCACCGTTACCCAGGAAAGTCTTCGGCTATCTAGCGCTCGTACTAGAAATTTGTAGATTGCTGCCGAATGGTGCGTCTACCTGACTTTCTTCGACTCTCTAGGTGATGTCCTAGAAACCCGAATACGCTCATACGCTCCGGAGGTAGCGGCCGAAGTGGGGGACGGTGAAGCCGATCGTGCCGCGTTCGGCCGAGTAGATCAGGCCCTTCTTGATCAGGCCGTCGCGCGCGGGGGAGACCGAGGCGGGTTTGCGGCCGAGCTCGGCGGCCACCGCCGACGTGGCGACCGGGGCATCGTCGCCGGCCAGGTCGGCCATGGCGCGCATGTACTCGCGTTCGGCGGGGGTCGCGCGTTCGTAGCGGGAGCCGAAGAAGCCGACCGCCAGTTCCTCTTCGGCCGCGGGGGAGGCCACCGCGACGTCTTCGGCGGTGATCGGGCTCTCGGGTGCCTGATCCCAGGCGGCCTTGCCATAGGCCTGTACGAAATACGGGTAGCCGTCGGCTCTTTGGTAGAGCGAATCGAGCGCGGTTTCGGTGAACTTCACGTCCTCGCGTTCGGCGGGGGCGATCAGTGCCAGGTCGGCCGACTCGCGGTCGAGTCGATCGATGCGGTGATAACTGAACAGTCGCTCCGAGTAGCTTTTCGAGGCCGAGAGCACCGCGGGCAGATGAGGTAAGCCGGCGCCGACGACGATCAGCGGGGCGCCGTCCTGACTCAATTCGTGACAGGCGCCGCAGATCGCGGACACGTCGGCGGGGCCGAGGTCTTGCATTTCGTCGATGAAGATGGCAATGCCGACACCGATGTCGGAGGCAAGTGCGGCAGCCTCTTTGAACAGCTCGATCAGATCGATCTCGATATCGCCCGAGTCGGCACGGCCGGTCACCGCGGGCACGTCGATGCCGGGCTGCCACCGTTCGCGCATGCCCTTGTCCGCGGTGGCGCGCAGGGCGAAGGCCTTGAGGATGCCGAGGAAATCGTCGACCTGTTCGGAATTGCGGGCCGACATCGCGATCGCGCGCACCGCCATATGCAGCGCCGAGGACAGCGGCCTGCGCAGATCCTGGTCGGGCCGCGCCTCGATCTTGCCGGTGCCCCAGCCGCGCGAGATGGCGGCGGAGCGAAGTTGATTGAGCAGCACGGTCTTTCCGACACCGCGCAGACCCGTGAGCATCACGCTGCGCTCCGGCCTGCCGCGGGCGATGCGCTCGAGGACGATGTCGAACGCCGCGAGTTGTTTGTCGCGTCCGGCCAATTCGGGCGGACGCTGACCGGCGCCGGGTGCATACGGATTGCGCACGGGGTCCATGCCGGATAACCGTAGCGCGTGTGCACGGGAGAATCTCGGCAACTCTCGGCTGTGTCCTAGATACTGCTAGCGAAACCGAGAATTGCTGTCGAAGCCGGAATGGAGCCCGATGTTCGAGCAACCTCAGACCACCGCGGAGATCGTCGCGAGCTGGCCGCTGCCGCAGGGCGCGCACCTAGCCGACACGATCCGGCGTGACCTGCTGGCCACGCTCGACGCGGGCTTCGACGACCTGGACCCGGAGACGGTCGCCGCCCTGGCGATGGGGCCGGTGCTGATCATGCTGGGCAGGCTCGAGATCGACCTGGCCGACGCCCGAACGCGCATCGACCAACTCGAGCGCGCGCTGCGCGATCGGTAACGCACCGTGCGGCCGGGACGATGAAATCGTTACCCGCACCGACACGCCGGTGCCATGGCCCTTGTTCTGGGCTTTTCCGGTCGGAAGAAAACAACTTGCGTGCTTCGCTGGACAGCGCTCATCACAGGCCGTAATCTTCTCGTGACTTAGTGGAGTCTGTCGGTTCGTCAGAGAAGCGGCGCCATTGGGTCACCGCCGAATAGTCGTGATCGCCAAGCGATTCGCGTCGAAGCGGCGGGAGAGTAGCAAGATCGGAGACTCGTCTCGGTGGGTAAACACAGCTTGCAGCGGGATTCTCGACTGCCGAATTCCGTCAAGGGTGCCCTCGTCATGGGCGCGGTGGCCGCTACAACCGGTGCGATGCCCGCGATTTCGCAGGCCGCCACGATCAACATCCCCGGTCTCGGTAACTTCGATCTGCCGCCAGAGCTCGAGCAGCCGGCACAGCAGGTCGAGAAGCAGCTGCAGGCGATGGTCGCCCCTCAGGGCCAGGCCGCACCGCAGCTCCCGAGCGTGAACTTCGATAACCCGTTCTCCCAGCCGCAGCAGCAGTCCGCGGGCAACATCGCCCTCGACGCCGCTCGCGGCAAGCTGGGCGCACAGTACAACTGGGGTGCCGCTGGCCCGGCGAGCTTCGACTGCTCCGGTCTCGTGCAGTGGGCATACCGCCAGGCCGGTGTCGAACTGCCGCGTACCAGCTTCGAGCAGTCGCATGTCGGCGCTCCCGTTTCCTTCGACAACCTCCAGGCCGGTGACATCGTCATCACCAACGGTGGTGGCCACGTCGGTATCTACGCGGGCAACGGTCAGCTTCTCAACGCCGTGCAGTCGGGCACCCCGGTGTCCTACACCCACCTCAGCGCCGACGACGTCGTCACGGCTCGCCGTATTGTCTAAGGGGTGACCCCCCAGCGCTCCGAAACCCAGGCCCGCGTCGATGCGTGGATCTGGGCGGTGCGCCTATTCAAAACACGCTCGGCCGCGGCAGTCGCTTGTCGCGCCGGGCATGTTCGCGTTAATGGGGTCACCGCGAAACCGGCGCTGACCGTCCGCCCCGGTGACGAGATCAGGGTTCGACATGCCGGTCTCGAGCGCATCGTCGTGGTCGAGCGGATCATTCACAAGCGAGTCGGCCCGCCGGTCGCCGCTCAGTGCCTGATCGACCGCAGCCCGCCGCCGCCTCCGAAGGAAGTGTTGGCCACGCTGCCCCAGCGTGAGCGTGGTGCCGGTCGCCCCACGAAACGCGAACGGCGCGAGACTGATCGGTTGATGGGTCGGTCGGACTGAGTTATCGGGCGCTGGCTCCTCTGGGTAGAGACATATCAGGGTTGCCCGCCCCGGGTCGTTTGGTGGCTGTGTTTTTGGAGCGCTGGCGCGCTCGAGCGGGGCCCCTGAGGCCCCGATCTTCCCTCCCTCCGGGTACTCCTTCGTCGCACCCTCCGGTCAGTCCAGATCGGGGCGGGCCCCTTTGGGTAGAGACATATCAGGGGTTACCCGGCCCGGATAGGTCGTCAGATGTTGTTCTGGGTTAGCCGATCGGTGTCGGTTTGCGGCAGGTGAACCTGGTCCGGTGGTCGGGGTGTGGGCGATCGCCTACGGTGGCACGTATGGGTGAGCGCACGACGATGTTATCGACTGTTCTCGCCTGCTGTGTTGCTGCCGTCGCCACGGGGCCGCGGCTGCTCTGGCCACGCGGTGCCGATACCGCTTTTCTGGACGGGCTAGAGGTCGCTCCCGTTCCTCCCGCGCGTAACACCGTTGGTCTGACCGCGCTGGCGCAGGCCGAGCTGTCCGCGCCAACGACGATCGTCGCCGAGGGGGTGTGGACGCTGCGGTCGACGGAGCTCACCATGTCGACGTTCCTCATCCGCCACCCGGACGCCACCTTCCTGGTCGACCCCGCGATCTGCGCGGGCGTGCACGAGCGGGTACTGCCCGAGTTGCCGTTTCCGGTGCCGCTGCTGGTGGGTCCCGACAGTCCGGTGCGGGGTCTGAGCGAAGTGCTGGCCGCGCACGACCTCACCGGAAACGACATCGACTTCGTGCTCCCGACACACCTGCACTGGGACCACGTCGCCGGGCTGTACGAGCTGCCCGGCCTGATCCCGATCCGGGTGCCCGCCGCCGAATACAGCTGGGCGATGGCCGGTTCGCACGCACCGCTCGGCGTCGCCCGCGGACCACTGCGCGGCCGCGCCTTCGACCTCTACGAACTCGACGGCCCGCCGGTCCTCACCTTCGCCCGCAGCCACGACCTGTTCGGCGACGGCTCCGTCCTGATCGTCGACCTGGCCGGACACACCCCCGGCAGTGTCGGCATCCTCCTCGCCGTCGACGACGGCTCCCGCGTTCTGCTCGCGGGCGACGCGGTCTGGAGCACCCTGCAAATCGACCTCCTCCGCGAAAAGGCGCCGCTGCTCGGCGAACTACTCGACGCCGACCGCGACCGGGCCTTCGAAACCATCCACCGCCTGCACGCCCTGCCTGCCGAGATCGAAGTGATCCCCGGCCACGACCGCGCCGCCGTCACTGCCCGAACCGCACCATGATCACCGCCCGGAACGTCAGCCCGCGAGACCGGCGGCGACGCTGGAATACCGTGGCCGCCAATCCAATTCATCATGGGCGAGCCGGCTGGAGATTCGCATCGAGGTCTCGGACATGAGCGCGCCGATATAGGGGACGGCCAGTCGGATCATCCACGCGGGCAAGCGGATCGGGCGTGGGGTCTGCTGGCTACGGGACACCTCCGCGAAGAACTCCCGCCAGGTGATCGGGTTGTCGTCGGCGATGTTGTAGGCGCGCCCGGGTGCGCCGCGTTCGAGTGCGGCGACGGTCGCGGCGGCCGCGTCATCGACATGGACCCAGGTATTGACTCCGCCGGCGCCCAACGGCCCGACCGGACTGTGCTTGCGCATCATGTCCGCGAACAGATCGCTGAACGCACCGGGACCGTAGAAGAGTCCGTACCGCAACGCGATTCCGTCGACGCCGGGTGCGTCGAAGACCTGACTTTCGCCGGAAACGCACGCGCGAACCACCTCGTCGGCCACCCCGCCGCCGTACACCCCGAACCGATCGCGCTCGGTGACTAGCCGGTCACCGTGATCGTGGTACCCGTAGCCGAGGATCAGCGACTGGGTGACGAACCGCCCGGCACCGACCACCGCCGCGGCGTCGAGCAAGTTGGCCGTGCCGACCGTGCGCAGCAGCCCGGTCGGATCGTCGGCCGGAATCCGGCGCTGCACCTTCGCATCGCGCAAGGCGGTGGCCTGATGGATCACGGCATCGGCGCGCAGACCGTCGACAGCGCGCAGCAGTCCCTCGCGATCGAGCACATCGGCGGTGACCGGGGTGACGCCGAGCTCGCGCACGAGCGGGAACGCACCCGGATCGCGGACGAGCGCCGACACCGTATGGCCATTCGCGGTCAACGCGCGGATCAGCGGGCGTCCGATGGCACCGGTGGCACCTGCGAGCAGAACCTGCATGATCGTTCCTTCCGGCTGAGTGGGTGTTTCCCTACCCTCTGGACGGGGTATCGCCAGTGTTTGTGACGGCCTGTGATCGGCTTCACGCCATGTGGGAACGACCGTGCTGATTGGGTGATGTCACGGCGGGTCTGCGGCGTGTCGGTGTGTATCGTGCGGCTCATGCGAGTCGACGGTCGGGAGATCCCGGTCACGGGGAAACTCCTGCAACCGCTGATCCGGCGAACCAGTGACATCGTCCGGGTAGTGCTGGCGGGGATAGGCGTTGCCGTCGTGGTCGCGGGCTCGCTGATCACCCGGCCGGAATGGCTGGCACTGGAACGCTCGGTCGCCAATATCGTCGGGTTCCTCAGCCAGGACCAGGCGACCATGGTCTACCTGATCTACGGAATGCTCATCCTGGCACTGCCGTTCGCCATCCTCATCGAACTCGTGCTGCGCGCGCAGTGGAAGCTGCTCGCCGGGTACGCGGCGGCGGGCCTGCTCGCCGCGCTCGCCCTGTCGATCACCGGTGCCGGCATCTCCACGCCGAAATGGCACCTGCCGGTCCCGGACCGCTTCGACACCTTCCTGTCGCAATTCCTCGACGATCCACGCTGGATCGCGATGCTCGCGGCCATGCTCACCGTGTCGAGCCCGTGGCTGCCGGTGCGGCCACGGCGCTGGATGTGGTTTCTGTTGCTGATGTTCGCGCCGATCCACCTGTTCGTCAGCTCGGTGGTGCCCGCGCGGGCGATGCTCGGCTTGGCGGTCGGCTGGCTGGTCGGCGCGGTGATCGTCTGGCTGGTCGGTACGCCCGCGCTCGAGGTGCCCCTCGACGCCGCGGTCCGGGTGCTGGCCGGGCGGGGATACACCGTGAAAGCCTTCCGGGTCGACCGGCCTGCCGGGCGCGGACCACTGCTGCTAGCCACCGAGGTCGACGGGCCAGAAGACGAGATCGTCGTCGAGCTGTACGGCAAGAATCAGCGCAGCTTCGGCGCGATCCGGCAGGTGTGGCGCTGGATCACCTTCCGCTCCAGCGAGACCGCACCGCTGCACGGATCGATGCACCGCGCGGTGGAACATCGGGCGCTGCTCGGCATCGCGATCGGTGACCTCGGGATGGCCGACAGTCATCAGGTCGCGGTGGCGGGCTTGAATCGCGGCTGGATGCTGTACGCGCACACCATGCCTCGCGGTACGCAGATCGCGACATTGTCCGCGCAGGTACTGCCCGGGGTGTGGCGTTCGCTGCTTCGCCTGCACGAGAACCAGATCAGCCTCGGCGATCTGCAACCCGACTTCGTGCGAGTCAGCCAGGGCGACACCCTGTTCGGCGGTTTCGCCGCCGCCGAATTCGGTACGGCGCAGGCGCAGTGCCAGACCGATATC
The DNA here is from genome assembly GCF_042754695.1 of Nocardia sp. NPDC059195. Taxonomy (NCBI): domain Bacteria; kingdom Bacillati; phylum Actinomycetota; class Actinomycetes; order Mycobacteriales; family Nocardiaceae; genus Nocardia; species Nocardia sp. NPDC059195. The sequence continues at coordinate 85,915 of NZ_JBHZBG010000013.1, forward strand.
GCCCAGCTGCTGGTGACCACGACCTCGCTCTACGGCAAACATGAGGCGGTCTCGGCGGCGATCGAGGCGCTCGGCGAGGACAAGGTCGCCTACGCGGCCAGGCGCCTGACGAAATCGGCCATGTCGATCGGCATCCGGAAGTCGGTGCCGCAGTGGACCAAGGTGATGGCCACCGCCCACGAGGAGGTGCGCAGGCAAACCGGCCACGACCGCATCCAGTCCGAACAGATCACCCGCTTCACGCGCAACCAGCTCATCCAGCTCGTCCTGCTCATGGCGCTGGTCTATGTGGCGTATCCGTTCTTCAGCCAGGTTCCGACGTTCTTCAGTCAGTTGCGCACGCTCAACTGGTGGTGGGCGCTCGCGGGTCTTGCCGTCTCGGGGCTGACCTACGTCGGCGCCGCCGCCGCGCTGGGTGCTTGCGCGGACGGGCTGATCAAACTGCGCTATCTGCTCGTGGAGCAGCTGGCCAACACCTTCGTGGCGACGACCACGCCCGCGGGCGTCGGCGGGTTGGCGCTGAGCGTGCGGTTCCTGCAGAAGGCGGGCATGTCGACGCTGCGCGCGACGGCCGCGGTGGCGATGCAGCAGTCGATGCAGGTGCTCACCCACCTGGTGCTGCTCGTGGTGTTCAGCGTGGTGGCCGGAACATCGAGCAACCTGGCCCACATCGTGCCCGACGCGACGGTGCTGTACCTGATCGCGGGCGTCGGTGTCGGGTTGATCGGCGCGTTCATGTTCGTGCCGACGCTGCGTCGCTGGGTGAATCACTCGATACGCCCGCAGGTCAAGGAAGTGCTGGGCGAACTCGCCGACCTCGCGAAGGATCCGAGGCGATTCGTGGTCATCGTCGGCGGCTGCGGCGCGATCACCCTCGGGCAGGCGCTGGCGCTGTGGACGGCCGTCGAAGCCTTCGGCGGTGGCACGGATTTCGTGGCCGTCACCATCGTCACCATGATCGGCGGCACGCTGGCCTCGGCCGCGCCGACACCCGGTGGCGTCGGCGCGGTCGAGGCGGCGCTGATCGGTGGTCTCGCGGCCTTCGGCGTTCCAGCCGAGATCGCGGTCCCCGCGGTACTGCTCTACCGAGTGCTGACCTGTTGGATCCCAGTCGCTTTAGGCTGGCCGGTCATGCGTTGGCTAGATAAGAAAGACATGATCTGAATTGTTGGAGCGCTGGCGCGCTCGGATCGCGGCCCTTCGGGCCCCGATTCTTCCCTCCCTACGGGCACTCCTTCGTCGCACCCTTCAGTCAGTCCAGAATCGGGCGGGCCGCGACTACAAGACTTCCTGAATTGCGGCCGAGCGCTCAGTTCGCCCGCAATGCGATCACGAGGCCGTCCTTCGAGCACACCGATGGGGTGGCGGCGTCGGGCTGGGCGTTGCACTGCCAGCCGTCGACGACCATCGCGTCGGAGGGACCGATCGTGGTGGCGTAGGTGGTGGCCACAGTGATCGCCTCGGTGCAGCCGGGGCGACCCGCGGAGTTGCCCACCGCGATCACGGTGCGCGCGTGCCCGCCCGCGTCGGTGACCGGGCCGCAGTTCACGTCCTCGACCGTGGTGCCTGGGTCCGGTTCGGGCGGAACGCTGCTGGTGGTGGTGACCGGGGGTTTGGTCGGGTCGACCGTGCGAATCGGGCTGGGCGCGGGTGACGGTGGGTCGGCCGGTGCCGCGTCACCGCGCAGGCCGATGGTCAGGCCTTGATTGACGCAGATGTGTTTCACCGACGCGTCGGGCTGTGGTTCGCAGACCCAGCCGTCGACATTCGCCGCATCGCCGGTGCGCGGCACTTCGAGATAGTCGGCGACGACGTTGAAAGCCTCGGTGCAGCCGGCCCGGCCCGCGTCGGAGGCGAACACGATCACATCGGCGGTGGCGCCGTTGCCGCCGGTCACCTGGCCACAGTTGACGTCTTGCAGCGGCGGGGGCGCGGGGTGCGGCGGATGGGTTGGGCTCGGCGAAGGCAGTGGTGCCGCCGAGGTGCCGGTCAGCTTCGCCGCGGAGGTCTTCCCCGCCGTGGTCGTCGCCGCGGCGGTGCTCGACGGGTGCGCCGAATGATCTTCCTTGTCGTTGCCACAGCCGGACAAGCCTGCGATCACGGCGAGTGCGGCGACCGCGCTCGCGGCGAGCCGAGTGGTTCTCACAATTCCTCCCACAATGTTTAGCTGCGCAGTTGCCTGCGTATTCAATCACGGTGTCGCACAATGCTGTCTGATCCAGATGTGCGCGTTGCCCGGCGAAATATCTGTGGTTCGGGGTTTGCGTGCCCCGGCATTCACCGGGTTGCCCACCGCTTGCCGAACGGGCTGTTCGGTCGGTTCCGGGGGATGAACAGCCTGTGACGTGAACCACCCCACAGCGTGCGCAGGTGTGTGCGGGGTGGGGTTCCACCACCTAAACTGTCTGGGACGTAGCCAGATGATGACCGAAAGGTGTTTTCGATGGGATCCCGGACGGTGGTCGCCGACGTTGCCGATGAGCTGGCACGCCGGGTAGCCACCGGCGAGTACCGACCTGGCGAGCTGATGCCGTCGGTGCGCCAGGTCGCCGACGAGTTCGGGATGAACCGCGCCACCGCCCAGCTCATCCTCGGCAGACTCGAGTCCTACGGATTCGTCGAGGCGCGGCGCGGCAAGGGGTTCACCATCCGCGATGTGCGGGTCGAGGGCGGCATGGACGTCTACCGGCACCTGTTCCGGTTCTCGATCACCGCGCCCGCGGTCGCCGCCGAGATGTTCACCGACATCGTCGAGGTGGAGCGCGGCATCGTGGGCGAGGCGCTGCTCGCCTACACCGCGGGGGAGAAGGTGCTCGATCCGGCCGAGCTCGCCGCCGCCGTCGACGAGCTGGAGACGATGGCGCGCCACGCGGTGCCCGACCACGCGCGCATCATCGCCGCCGAGATCGCGCTGGTGCGCAAGCTCCTCGGCGTGCTCGAGATGAGTATGCAACGCGCGGTGCTGAATTCGATCGCCGATATGGTCGTCGAGGTGCCGGAGGCGGTCGCCGCCTACTTCGCCGTCGCCCCCGATCTGCACGTGCTCGTCTGGCGGGCGCTGCTCGCGGTCTGGGACGCCGAATCCGCGCCGAGCGACGCCCAACTCGCCCTGTTCGGTGACCTGTTCGCGCTGTACCACGAGAAGGTGATCGCCCGTTTCGGTCAACTCGTCGGCGAGACACCGATCCACACCGTGCCACTGAGCTCGGCTGTCTGAACTACGCTGCTAGCTGTCTGAGTCGGGCTTCTTCGTTGTCGCGCCCGCGGCGTGCTGCCACGGCAGATGGTGTGGCACAACAGTGTCGATGATCGTCCTGACCCGCGGCGTGTGCGCGGTCGCCAGACCAGACCCGACCAGCACGCCCAGCGCGATCGACATCACCGAGAGCAGCGCCGACACCAGTACCTCCAGCCCGCCGCTCGACACCCCCGAAATAGAGTGCGTGACCAGGTCGGAGACCCCGGTGAGGCTGATCCCACCCGGTACCAGCATCCAGAACGCGGGCAGGAACGCCACCTGGGTCGGTGGCGCGTGCTTGCGGCTCTGGATCAGATACGCCGCGTTCACGGCGACGAGCCCGCCGAGGAACGTGCCCGTCAGCGGACCGGACACGTGCTTGCCGAGGACCTGGGCCGCGAAGGTGATGTAGAGGACCAGCAGCAACCAGCCCACGGAGTTCTGGGGCGCGCTCGACCGCCACGAATGCCCGTAACCGATCAGCAGCACCCCGAGTAGCGGTGCCCACCAACCCAATTGGGCACTACTCACCGGCGGATCCGACAGCGGTCCGAGCAGGCTGATCCCCACATACGAACCCAGCGCGAGCAGGAACAGCATGTTGATGCCGTAGACGACGCGGCTGGCACCGGCCACCATCGACCCGGTCGCCAACTCGATCGTGCCGTTGGTGAGCATCGCGCCGGGCAGCAGCGTCGCGACCGCGGGAACCAGCAACTGCTGCGGCTGCCCGCCGGCGAGCGCGCCGGGAAAGCCGTACGCGAGCACCGCGACCACCACCGACGCGACCACCGGCAACGCCAGCGACAGCAGCTTCACCTTGTCGGCCAGCTGGGTCAGCGCGCCGACGACCAAGCCGAGCACCACATAGCCGACCAGCGCCCGCGCCCCCGGATTGAGCATCATGCCGACGCCGACGGTCAGCACAACCTGCCCGAGCAGGATCAGCCACGGCGGACTGCCGGGTTTCTGGGTGAGGATCTTGTCGAGATCCCTCGATGCCTGGCTCGGCGGCGGCGCGTCCTGCTCGATCTGGTCGATGAGCCGGTAGAGGCCATCGATCTGGTCGAGCGGCAGGGTGCCCACGCGGGCGTCGAGCATGTCGACCGCGGAGCTCTCGTCGGCACGTACCCGGACGAATACCGCGGTGGGCAACACCATGAAGTGGATGTTGTCGGTGCCGTAGCGCCGAGACAGCTTGTCGAGGATGGCCTGCACCCGCGCGGAGGTCTCGTCCGCGCCGACCAGCGCCACGCCGATACGGCACAGCAGATTCAGCAGGTCGGCGGGCACGGGCGGGTCGACGGGTTCGTGCTCGGTGGGCCGGGGCGGGGCCTTCGCGTATCCCTCGCGGATCTTGGCGATGGCATGGGCCACTCGGTTCCTGGCCACCTGCCAGGTCTTGCTCGCGTATTCCTCCGAACCCATGCCACCGCCGTCCGCAACCGTTGGGCAATGCTGCGGGCGGTGTACAGAACACCGCCCCGCAGGTCAGATACGCCGAGTGTAGTGCTGGGAAGCTTGCCGCGTCGCCAACTACCCCCGCACCTGAGCCCTGGCTAAAGTTCGCGGGGAGGCGGGCTAGCCGTTGAGTCGGGTGAGGCGGTCGTAGGCGGTGACGTATTCCTCGACGAGGCGGTTGACCACGTCGGCGCTGCGTTCGACCTTGTTCATCATGCCGACCACCTGGCCGACCGGGTTGAAGTTCACGTCCTTGGCGGCCTCCGGGTAGCGGTGCCCGCGCTTGACGCCGTCGAGGGCGACCATCATCTGCAGCGGCATCGGCAGCGGGTCGGGGGTCTCGGTGGACTCCCAGGCGTCGGTCCAGTCGTTGCGCAGCATGCGGCACGGCTTGCCGGTCCAGGACCGCGAGCGGATGGTGTCGTGGCTGGTCGCCTCGAGGTAGGTGTCCATCTGGGCGGGCGGCACATTGGCCTCCTCGACGGTGAGCCACAGCGACCCGGTCCACGCGCCCGCCGCGCCCATCGCCAGCGCCGCCGCGACCTGCGCGCCGTTGCCGATGCCACCGGCGGCCAGCACCGGCACATCGCCGATCGCGTCGATCACCTGCGGCCACAGCACCAGCGAGGACACCTCACCGCAGTGCCCGCCGCCCTCGGTGCCCTGGACCACCACGAAGTCGAGGCCGGCCGCCTTGTGGTTCATCGCGTGCTTGACCGAGCCGCACAGCGCGCCGATCACCCGGCCGGAATCCTGGATGCGCTTGACGACGTCATCGGGCGGGGTGCCGAGCGCGTTGGCGACGAGCTTGGCCTTGGGGTGGTTCAGGATGACGTCGACCTGCGGGCCCGCGGTGGTGGCGGTCCAGCCGAGCAGCTCGTTGTGGTGCTCGCCGTCGGGCAGCGCGGGCACGTTGTGATCGGTGAGGATCTGCTGGGCGAAGTCGCGATGACCCTGCGGAACCATCTGCGCCAGCTGCTTTTCCAGCTGTTCGGGGCTGAGTCCGTCGACGCCCTTGCCCTCGTACTTCGACGGGATCACCAGGTCGACCCCGTAGATTCCGGTGACGTGCTCGTCGAGCCAGGCCAGCTCCACCTCGAGCTGCTCGGCGGTGAAGCCGACCGCGCCGAGTACCCCCAAACCGCCCGCGTTGCTCACCGCTGCCACAACATCGCGGCAGTGGGTGAAGGCGAAGATGGGGAACTCGATGCCGAGCTGTTCGCAGAATTCGGTACGCATACCGAACTGTAACATGTTCTAGTTTGGTCGAAAATGCCCGATTTCTACAGCGCGGCATCCTCCAGCGCGGCCAGCGAATCCTCGAGGTGATCGAGCAGTCGATGCAGGTCGGGCAGCGTGCGGCGGCAGCCGACCAGGCCGAAATCGAGGTTGTCGCCGTTCGAGGTGAGCGTGATGTTCACGGCCTGCCCGTCGAGCGGGATCGACAGGGGATAGGTGGCGTCCAGGCGCGAGCCGTTCCAGTACAGCGACTCGCGCGCACCGGGCACATTCGAGATGACGATATTGAACGGCGGCGTCGCCACCGAGGCGAACCCGGGCAGCAGCATCGCCGCGAGCGGACTCAACATCACCCCGGCCATCGCCAGCGTCTGCGTGGGCGTGAGCGAGCGGTACACCTCTTTGTTGCGGCGCGTCGAGTCGCTTACCACCCGAAGACGTTCCAGCGGATCCGCGACATCGGTGCCCAGATTGCACAGCAGCGCCGCGATTTTCACGCCTTGGGTGTCGACATCGTCTTCCTCGCGCAACGACATCGGCACCAGCGCGATCATCGGCTTGTCCGGTAAAGCATTGCGCTCCAGCAGATATGCCCGCAACGCGCCCGCCGACATCGCCAGCACCACATCGTTGACGGTGGCGCCGGTCGCCTTCTTCACCTGCTTGACCCGATCCATCGACCAGCTGCGCACCGCGCACTTGCGGGCACCGCCGATCGGCACATTGAACAGCGTGCGCGGCGCCTCGAACGGCAGGGTGAGCTGCTGTTGCAGCAGACCGGTGCGGGTCGCCTTGATCAACGCGGTGGTCGACGAGCGCGCCGAGGTGACCGAGTCGATCAGCCCGCCCAGCCGGGATTTGCCGGGGCGGGCGGGACCGATCTTGCGCGGCAGGTTCCACGGCCGCATGAGCTCGGTCGCGAACGGATCAGTGGTGAGCGTGCGTCGCATGAGGCGCTGGGCCGAAACACCGTCCACCAGTGCGTGATGCATCTTCGAATAGAGCGCGAAGCGTCCATCGGCCAGGCCCTCGACGAAGTGCAGTTCCCACATCGGGCGGTGCCGGTCGAGCAGCGAGCTGTGCAAGGTCGACGCGTGGTCGAGCAGCTGGTCGAATTGGCCCGGCCCGGGTAGGGCGCTGCGTTGCACGTGATAGTCCAGGTCGACGTCGTCATCCTGGGTCCATGCCATCTGTGGTGCGCCCAGCCAGGTGGCAGGTCGCTTACTGAAAGTGGGCCGAACGGTCTTGTCGGCCAACAAGGTGTCGCGGAACTCGCGCAGATATTCGGGCCCCGCGTCCTCCGGCGGTTCGAACAACTGCAATGAGCCGACGTGCATCGGGTGCTCACGAGATTCCGCGAGCAGGAACAGCGCATCCAACGGCGCGATGAGATCCATGACAGATCGCCCCCTGACGAGAGTGGGTCGGTGCTCAGTGTTCAGACGATCGACCACGCTGTCGGGTACGGCACCCCTGCGTGCCGTACACCCAAGCTACCCGGCCGTTCGGTATCGCGTCAGCTGAACGCCCAGACCATCACGAGATCCATGGTGTTCACCGAATGTTCAATTCGCGGAACAGTACTGGATGCTGGAGGTGAAGAGAACGAAGCGGGGCCCCCCACCCCCGGGGCCGCGCCCCTAAATTTGAGGGGGGGAGAACAATAACGGGGTTTATTAGCGCGGGGGGCCCGCCGGGCGCCGGGAGGGGATAGGGGGGTGGGT
>NZ_JBHZBG010000013.1:93586-188863 GCF_042754695.1 Nocardia sp. NPDC059195
CCTCCTCCAACTCTTTGTTGTCCGCTTTTTTCTCCGCGGCTCCCCCTGACGGGGTGGGTGCCTCTTATGCCCCGGCGGGGCCCGCCCCCGCCGGCGCGCCCCCCCGCTTCTTGTCGAGGGGGTCAGACCTTGACGGTCTGTGCTTCGCGCGGGTCGACGGCGTCGCGCGGATCGTCTTGCTGCGGTGCTTCGGTCGCGGGCAGCGCTGCGGTCGCGTGCGGCGGCTCGGCGGCGGGCTGCGGCTCGGCGGCGGACTGCGGCTCGGCGTGCTGCGGCTCGGCCGACTGCTCCAGCTCGGTGGGCCGCTCCTCGATAACTGCCTCGAATTCGACTTCCGCCGAACCGGTTTCGGCGACCACCGGCTGCGGCAATGGAACAGGATCTACGCCGAAGCCTTTCGTGGCGATCTCGATACCCAGTTCGATGCGCGTGGTCTCGACCAGTGCCCGCTCCTGCTCGGCGGCATGGCGCATAGCCTTCTGCCACAGCGAGGCCATCTCTTCGAGCTCCTCGACGGTCGCCTCCACGTCGATGTGCAGTTTCAGCCGCTGCATCGTGATGTGCTGAGCAGCGGTGAGGGTGCGCAACAGGTCTTCGCACTTGTTGGGAATCCGGCGATGGGCCACCACCCGCAAGCGAGTCAGCATGCCGCCGGGGCGATCCCAGATCACCTTGTGCATCTGCGCGCCGACGCTGTCGATCTCGTCGGCGGTCACCAGATCCCATTCACCGCAGGTGGTCAGATCGGCGCGCACCGAGGCCGAGGTCTCCAGGATCGAGGCGACCGCGGCGAGCACCGCCTCGCGGCGCCACGCCTCGTGATCGCGCTGGTCGCCCACCATGTTCGACAGCTCGACATTGCGCTGCGCGGCGTCGAGTGCCTGCCTGCCGCGCTCGTCGGCGGCCGTGATTCCGGCACGGTGGGTTCGGTTGTTGGCCATGACGCCGACCAGAACTGCGCCGGCGACGGGGAGCGAGCCGAGGAGGGGGAGCCACTGAGTCACCAGGCGATCATTGCACCGGTGCTCGCAACAGTCACCATGATCGGCGCGTTGGTATCGATGTCGCGTGTCAGTTCGGCGCCGGAACCCGGTGCAGGAAACCGATGAGAGGTGCCAGTTCCGGGATCTGTTCGGCGTCGGCGAGCGCTTTCTCGAGCGCTCGATCGTGGGTCGGTTTCGCCTTCTCGTAGGCGGCGCGGCCGGTATCGGTGAGTTCGGTGTAGATGCCGCGGCGGTCGTCGGCGCACAGCACGCGCACCAGGAAGCCGCGGGCTTCCAGTCGATTGACCAGTCGGGTCGTCGCGCTCGCCGACAAAGCGGCGGCGCGGGCCAGTTGGGAGATCCGCATGTGCCAGCCGTCCTGGCGGGCCAGTGCGTCGAGCACGGTGAACTCGACGATCGACAGCTCGTGCTCGCGCACCAGTTCGCGTTCGAGCGCGGTCTCGATGTGCCCGTGCAGCGCGGCCAGGGTACGCCAGCCGGTCGCCCGCACCTCGATGGCGTCATCAGCAATGCCCATGTGACGAGTATAGCTGGCGGTTGCAATATAGAGCGTGTGCAACTATCTTCGTGTGGAGTTAGTTGCACACGCGGGTAATCGGCTCTTGATGGAAGGAAGCGTTCACATGCCACTCGGTCTCATCGCTCTCGCGCTCGGGGGCTTCGGCATCGGGCTCACCGAATTCGTCATCGCCGGGGCTGCTCTCCCCGGTGGCGGCCGACCTCGGCGTCTCGGTGCCCACGGCCGGCTACCTGATCTCCGGTTACGCGCTCGCCGTCGTCATCGGGGCACTCGCGCTCACTCCGCTCGTCAACCGCTGGCCGCCCAAGCGCGCGTTGCAGCTGCTCATGGTGCTGTTCACCGTCGGCAACGCGGCCTCGGCGCTGGCTCCTGGCTACGCGGCGCTGCTCAGCGGGCGGGTCATCGCGGCACTCGCGCACGGTGCGTTCTTCGGCATCGGGGCCGTGCTCGCTTCCTCGCTCGTCGCACCGGAGAAGAAGGCGGGGGCCATCTCGATCATGTTCGGCGGGCTCACCGTCGCCAACGTTCTCGGTGTTCCGCTCGGCACGTTCATCGGGCAGCAGTGGGGCTGGCGAGCCACGTTCGTGGTGATCACCGTCGTCGGGCTGGTCGCGCTGGCAGGCATCACCGCGCTCGTCCCCGACGCACCAGCCACCCGCGAACGGCCGGACCTGCGGGCCGAACTATCGGTATTCCGCAACACCCAGGTCTGGTATTCGCTGGTCATGACCGTGCTGGTGTTCGGTGGCATGTTCGGTGCGTTCATGTACATCGAACCGCTGCTCACCCGCGTCACCGGATTCTCCGAGGGCGTGGTGCCCTGGTTACTGGTGTTGTTCGGTGTCGGCCTGTTCTTCGGCAATCTGCTCGGCGGCCGCTGGGCCGACCGCGCCCTCACCCGCACCCTGGTCGCCCTCACGCTGGCCCTTGCGCTCTCGCTGGCGGCGTTCGCATTGCTCGCCGACTACAAGATCGCGGCACTGCTCCTGCTGCCTGCCATGGGATTCTTCGGCTTCGGCGCCACCCCCGGCCTGCAGATGCGGGTGCTCGACAATGCCGGTGCCGCACCGACTCTCGCCTCCTCGGCCAATATCGCGGCCTTCAACGTGGGCAACTTCCTCGGCGTGTGGCTGTCGGGGCTGGCGATCAGTGCCGGGTTCGGCTGGGTGTCGCCACTGTGGGTCGGGATGGGATTCGCGGTGACCGGGCTGCTGGTTTTGATCGTCGCTACCCGCGGTGAGCGTGCCGAGCGCCCGGTGGTCGCGGAACCCGTCGCGGTGTGATTACGCGAGTCTCCTGCCGGACAAAGCACAATCCCCGGCGAGGTAGCAGCTTGCTGCCTCGCCGGGGATTCGTGGTCGGTGACTAGTTGGCCGACGGGGTAGTGGTCGGGGCAACAGTGGTCGTCGGAGCGACCGTCGTGGTGGGGGCCACGGTGGTGGTCGGGGCGACCGTCGTGGTGGGAGCCACGGTGGTGGTCGGTTCGACCTCGGTGGTCGGCGCGGGGGCGACCGCCTGGTTGGTTGCCGGTTCCGGGGTGGTGGTCGACGGGGCGACGGTGGTGGACGGGGTCGTGGTCGGTTCCTTCGACGTAGTAGTCGACTTGGCGCTGGTCGTCGTCGACTTCTTCGATGTGCTGGTCGGCGCCGCGGTGGTCGTCGTCGCAGGCTTGGTCGGAGCTGCCAGCGCGGCCGTCACCGAGGCATCGTCCGGCGCGGCCTTGGTGTCCACCGTCTCGCCCGCCTGCGCCTGCTTGGCCAGGTGCGTCAGCCACGCCGCGGCGTACTCCGCCGAGGTCAGCGGCTTGCCGTTCGTGGCGTCGGAGTCACGCCAGTAGTCGAAGTGGTGACCGGTGCCGTTCGGGCCAAGGGTGAGCTGGTACGGATCGTTCATCGCCACCGGGATCGTGTTCTGGTTCGTCACGATCAGTCCGACGATCTCGTTGAAGATCTTCTGCGGCAGGTACGCCAGCGGCGAGATCTGCTCGCCGGAGATCGTGTCGGCCTTGACCGCAGTGGTGGTCTGGCCCGGCTTGTAATCCGGGTCCGACACCTTCAGCAGCACGTCGAGGAAGGTTTCGTCGCTGGCCATCCAGTTCGGGTTCGAGCCGATATCGGAGAACGCGGCCATCGCGATCCGGCCCAGCGTGAAGGCCATGTCCTGGCCCATCGCCGGGGTGATCGCGGTGATGCCGTTGCGCTCCAGGTCGGCGCGCTGCAGTTCGTCGATATTGATCTGACGACCCACATTCGCGGCCAGCTGCAGCAGGGAGATGTTGTCCGGTGCCGCGCAGGTGAGGTCGCCCTCGGAGCAGAACGAGGCGATCTTGCCGTTGAGCGCGCCGAAATCAGCGCCCGTGGTTACGCCCTGGCCCGAGACCGGCGTCTTGCCGTCCTGGTATTTCTGGTCGAAGTTGTCGGGGCGCGCGAACGGGTCGTCCGCACCGAGGAAGGTGCCGTCGCCGGACTTGCGGCCCGGATCGGCGAACATCACCACACCGAGCACGTCGTCCGGGTTCACGGTCGCGTAGCCGTCGGCGGGGTCGTCGTTGCCGATGCCCTCGGCCACGCGACGCACCACATCGGCGCCCTCGCTGTAGCCGACGATCGAGAACTTGGTGTCCGGGCAGGCCGCCGAGATCTCCCGCATCACCTGCTGGGTGTTCTCCACACCGCGGTTGACCGCGTCCTCATAACTCGCCAGATCGGCCGGGTAGGCGATGTACACCGCCGCGTAATCACCCTCGGCCACAGCATCGCGCGGGGCGTTCACCACCGGATCCACCCACACACTGCTGTGGTCACCCGACAGCGCGGCGGGCAGCGGATTCCCATTGGCATCGAGCAGCATCGCCGTCGTGCCATCGACCGGGGTGTCGTTGCGCCCGGCCACCGAGATGGTCACCATCTCGCGGCACTCGGTCACCGACGTGGTCAGCTCGTAGCTCGGCGAAGCCGGCTGCGACGTCACCGCGAACGAAGCGGCCACGATCGCCGCGACGCCCAACGCCGCAGGCGCGGCAACAGCCGAAGCAATGCGATGTTTCGCAAGAAACTCACGCAGATTCATATGTTGATCCCGTTCGAATGACCTACAGGTGGGCAGGCCCCCCGACGGGCCGCATGTCACGAACAATGTCGTGACCACCAGCAAGATCGTTACTGACGCGAACAGGAACCCGATCGGCTCACCCGAGCGCAGTGGCAGGCATCTTCGCCGCGAGTCGCCCGGCCGCCAGCGCCGCCACCGCGATGGTGCACAGCGTCGCCAGCATGATCGCCGAGCCCTCACCCGGCACGAGCACCCCCAATTGACTCCCGACGGTCACCGCCGCGACCGGCACCCCGATCTGTGCCGCGGCCAGCGCGCCGTAGGCCACCGGCTGGCCGAGCAGGCGCGCCGCGCAGTGCACTGCGACAGCACCGAAGCCGAGGGCGAGGCCGAGCAGGATGAACCGCGGATGCTCCCCGAATTCCCGCAGATCGAGCCGGGCGCCCAGCCACACGAAGAACAGCGGAGCGAGCAGTCCGTCGCTGATCGCGAACACCTGCTTGGCCACCCGCCGTGGCTCGCCGACCCCGGCCACCGCCAACCCCGCCGCGAACCCGCCGAGCATGATCGAGACTCCCATCGTGCTCGCCACCCCACACAGCGCGAACACCAGGACCAGGCTCACCCGCAGTTCGAGCGTGAACTTCCGGTCCTCGGACACCTCGTGCACCTGACGCTGCGCACCCGTCTTCTGCAGAAATCGCAGGACGAAGAACATCACGACGGCACAGAGCGCGACGACCACCGCGCCGAGCGCGGCTCTCGCAGCGTTCGCCGGATCGATCACCAACGGCAGCGCGACGATGCACGCGGTGTCGGCGATGGCCACCTGTGCGGTGAGCGCGAGCACCGGTGGCCCGCTCAACCGCATCGAGTCGATGATCGGCAACGCCATCGCCGCGGACGACGACGCCATCAGCACCGCGTACACGGCCGCGTGCCCGAGATCGAACGCCTGCGCCACCGCCCAGCCCGCGACCGCCGCGACCACGCCGACGAGCACGGCCCGCGCCGCCCCGCTGCCGAGTGCGGTCCGGACCCGCGGATCACGCACGGGCACGTGGGTCCCCGCGGCGAACATCACCAGCGCGAACCCCATGTCGGCGAGGAACACGAAGATCGGGTCGGTGGGGTCGAGAATACGAAAACCGGTGGTGCCGAAGATGATTCCCGCGATCAGTTCGCCGAGCAGTACCGGCAGATACAGCTGCTTCGGCAAGGCGAGCAGCGGCCCGATCAACCCGAGCGCGACCACCAGCGCCAGGGTCGCGAATGTCATGGCATCGTGGCGATCTTGGCGGGAATCTCGATGTTCTCGTCGGCCCAGTACAGCGCGCACACGCGGTGATACCCGTCGGCGATCAGCATCGGCACGTTCCGGCGGCAGTCACCGCGCACCAGCAGAATCGGCGAGAGCTTCTTGCCCTCGTTCACCTTGAGCAGGTCCTTGCGGACATGCGGGTTGTCGGGGGTGAGGGCATCGAGCTGAGAGGCCCGCAGAATATCCTTGGCCTTCTTGACAACCACCGGCGCGGCCATGAGCCCGGCCACGATCGCGTCGACCATCGCCTTGTCACCCAATAACTCGAGATAGTCGGCGGCAGCGGAATAATCATGGTCTTCGGGCGCAGACTTCCACTTCACCTGCAGGATCGGGTCGGTCATCGAACCATCATCCGCCGCATCCACCCGGTTTGCCGAGAGGTCGCTATCTGTTGTCGATCGGTTGCGCGATCGGTACCGGGCCGTGGTCGGCGAGCGAAGCTTGCGGCTCGTCCTCACTCAGGCAGCTTCTCCAACGCCCGCGCAGCCGCCTTGCGCACGGAGGGCACCCGGTCTCGAACGAATGGTTCGACGAGGTCGCGAACTCCGGCCGCCTTCATCTGAACCAATGCCTTGATCGCACTGCCACGTGCGATGCTGTCCAGGTACCGCACGGCTACATCGCGCGAGTCCGAGGTCTTCACCTTCCCGAGGTACTCGATCAGCGGGTACATCGCCGTCCCGTCTGGCAATGCGTCGAGTAGCTCGACAATCTGGCTGAAGTGCTCCGGCCGCCCGATGAGCCGCAGTCCGTCGCATGCCCAGGTCTGCATCCGCTCAGGGATCGGGGGGTTCCGACGGACCTGAGCGATGAGAAGATCGATGGCTTCCTGATTGCCCCTCGCTGCCGGATCGATGAGGTTGCGAATCAACCCCGAGCGGATCGCCGAGCGATGCTCGGTTTCGGGCCCAGGAATCCGCGCATCGAGGTTCCCCAGCCAGTCGATGAAGACCGGAATTCCCTGCGGAATCGTCCGGGGCCCATTGGCGAGGTCACCTAGCGTGTAGCAAGGAACCCCCACTGCGGCGAGATCCTCCATGATCCGCCGGTCGAACCCGTTCTCTCCGTGCCTGTAGCGAACAGGAAGATCGGCCATCCACGCGGTGCCGCCGTTTTCGCTCCCGAACGGCATCCGGGCGTATTCGATGTTCATGATGGCCCGTCGTCCAGTTCCATCCGAATCAGTTCGATCTGTCCCGTATCGATCATGCCCTGGATGTCTGGATCATTGATCTGTGTGCGGTGATCGACAATCAGGGTCATGGTGTAGCCATTGTCCCTTGCATATTGCTCCTGTATGAGAATTTGCTGCTTCGACGGGGCGATTTCGTTTGTGTTCTTGACCTCGGTGATCTGCCTGTTCTCGTCATCGATGCGGTCCGGGAAAGACGTGTGCTTCTCGCCATCGCGGTCAATGATAGCGATTTGCCGCTTCCGGGTGGTCGGGTCGATGCCAGCGCGAGCCTCCCCGTCCTTGCCTGCCTTGCTGTTCTGCCCCGCTTCCCGAGAGATATATTTGGTGCTTCGCGGTGTCCGACCCAAGATGGCCTTCAAATCAGCCATCTCGGCCGTCACCATCACATAGATACCCTCATTCGACTCAACGGCTTCGCCGACCGTTGTTTCGATGTTTCCGAGCCGGTCGGAGATGGCCTTCGCGTATTCGGTCTTGTTGGATGCGATCATCCAGTCGAGATACTCTTGCCCGCCATCGCTTGCTGGCAATCGCTCGACCGCGATCTTGTCCAACTCGTACGAGGTGATGATGGCTGAGAGCAGTTTCAGCGACTTTCGGCAGTCTTCCTTTGCTGATTTGGCGGTCTGTGCGACGGTGTCGCATGCGATGCCAAGGTAGTTCGCGGCATCCGAGTGCGCCTGAATCGCCTTGCAGACGAACGCGGTGTCTTGGACGTACTCGGCAAGGATCGTATCGTCGCGTTGTGCGTCTTCGGGGAATAGCGTGTTGATGCTGACGTACAGCTGAGTGGCGTAATCCGATGTCGTTGTGCCATGGGATTTCAGAAGCTCGCCCGCCGTGCCGATCCTGGTTTCGTCGCAGTCGGCCCATTTCCGGGTCACCTCCGCCTCGACCAACTCCCAGAGATTCGGGTTGGTCTCGGTGCCACCGACTGACAGTTGTGTTGGGTGCAGATTCATCGTGAGGCTTGTTCCCGTCGGAATGACTGGGATTACAGTCTGAGTTCCAGGATGCGAGATATTTTCACTACGTGCGAGGTTCTCGCCAGCCATATGGATCTGAATGCCGAGGGCGTTGCATGCCATCGCTGCGGTCGAACCAGCCTCGAAGAGATCTGAAGCCGACTGATCAAAACTGCGCCCCCACTTCGAGCCGCCGTAGGGATATCGGCCTGCGGACCGGGAAACATCCAGCCCGCGGTCTAATGCGCGGAGCTGACCTTCGAGGATGGCGCTCACCTTGATCAGTCCACCGCCGACGTTGTAGTAGGTGCCGGGGTTAACGGTGGTCATCACGAGTCCTGTTGGTCACGCACGCATCTCGCGATTCGCTTGCTCGGCCTGCGAGTAGTTGCGATGGGCTAACGCAATTTTGTCTCGCACCATGCGGAGCTCGTCGGTGTAGGACTTGGTGCCGGTGAGCCAGTCGGTTTGGCTGTCGGAGAAGGCCTGGGCGGCAGTGCCGCTGAACTGGGAGAGCACACCGTCGGCAACGTTCTTGGTCGCTTCGGTGCGCTGACCGATGGCCGTTATCGCCTGGTCGAGTAGGTCGATGAACGTTTGCATCGCTTCCAAGTCGTACTTGCGGGACGTCACGGTAGGTCCAGACTCGATGCGACAGCCGAGACCCGTTCGGCGAACTGTTGATCCTGGGCAACGAACGAATCAGCGGCGGTGGTCAAGGCCGTGGCTAAGCGATTCAACGCATCGATGTGGATACTCACCTGCGGTAACAGCTGATCCCACAGGGCGGTCACGTAGTCTGCGGTCGAGCCGGTCCAGACATCGGTAAGGTTTGCGTACTCGAATCTGATGCCGGAAAGTACATCGTCGAATAGTCCGCGTTGGACCCGCAGCTCTGATGCTCCTAGTCGGAGCGCTTCGGGATCGACCTGTAGGTTCATGAACACACCCCCGTATAACGGGGACAAGCTTATTGACACATCGTTCGCTCGAGCAAGGTGTATCCCAATGGACTGGCGAACCGTAGCCCCGCAGCATGTACAGGACGATTACGACACCCTTCTGCGAGACGGTGTCGAGGCGGCGGCTCAGGTCTTGGCCGAGGCAGAGTCATTTCAACCGTTCATGCTGGTCATCGACCGCGCCGGACGGAAAGGTATGCGCAGATTTGCTGGGCAGTCTGTGATCGGCGAAGAACATGCTGTGACAGCGACGATCGAACTCCCGGGTGATCGCGTCACGCTGCGAGCCCGCGTAATTGTGTTCGATGTCACTGTCTCAGCGCCGTTCTTCGGCACTGCGGTCAAGGCCTTACTCGAGCATAGGGAAGGGCCCGCCATCGATGTGCTGGTGCCCTATGTGGCAACCCGCGATGATCTGCGGATCGACTTCACCCGAGCGGACGGCGCGGTGGGTGTCAGTCGGCTATGGGGTTGACTGCGTGTGAGTAGGGCCTCAGTGTGACGCCTGACAGTTGTCACACAAGGATCTGAAGCCCGTTGAGGACGGAGATTAGGTCGGGCCCGAACCTGTCCAAGTCGGTCATCTTGGCTCGCCCTGCCAAATGGATCGTATGAACAGCTCCACCGCAGACGCACACGACTAGTCGGCGGTCTTCCCACCATTCCTCCGATGAGCTGGTGAAAGTGCCGACGACGTGCCGACTGCTCCGGCCGCAGGCGGCCAGCTGTTCATCGACGTGGGATTGCCAATCGGGCATGGCGTGCCGAGCACGACGCATGCTTTCCAATGCTTCTGCCTCCGAAAGTTGCCGACTGGAAATGGTGACGGTGATCATCGCGGCTGGGCTGCGGAAATCGTTCGGAAGCTGGTCACGGCGCCAGAGCGATAGGCCTCCGGTCCGCGCTCCGGGGACCTCGTTGCGCACCCATCCACGCAGTTCGGGAACCTGCACATCGAACGGGTGTTCGTCGGAGCGTTCGAGGGCGAAGACTCGGCCGGTCGGTGCGTCAGCATCGCACGAGTAGTCGGCTCGGGGCATGTATTTGGCTGGCTGCGAGGTTGTGGTCAGTTGTGGTTCGGTCGATGGGGTTGCGCAGGAGGTGACGACCGCCAACGTCATCAGAACCATCGGTGCCCGGAGCAGCGTTGTTTTCACCAGAGGTCGACCCACTGTGGTCGATGTTGGAGGTCGAAGCCGGTGGTTCGTCCGCGTACCAGCATCGGTAGCTCGGTGCCGGCCGGGAATCGGTGCAGCAGCGCTTTCGCCGTGGATCGCCGGAACTCGGCCATCGCGAATTCTTTCTTCGTCCAGCACTCGACCCCGGTGGTCGGGTGTGTGAACGCCACCTTCAGGCGCACCCGATGAGTGGCGAACGGATTGTTGCTGGTGTGCGTCACGCGATGCCCGGACTCGGTCACTGTCCCGGTGACCGGCATTGCGACTTTTTGCAGGTACGCCCGCCTGCCCCACCACACCACCATGAGAACGAACGGCCACGTGATCATTGCGAACAGCAGTCCACCCAGCAGGCCGACCACAACCGCCACGGACTCATCGGACCAGGACCAGGAAGCCACGAAGGTCGCCGCACGGATCGACCAGAAGTAATACAGCACCGCTGCCACGGCCGACACGATCCAGTACGCGAACACCATCGGACTGAACAACAGCTTCGTCTTCCCCACCCTGATCCCGATCTCTGTCGCGTTGTGTTCAGGTGGTTTCGGCCGATACCGGCGGGTCCACGGGCAGGAACATCGACAGGATCGTGGGGTTGGCCATGACGATCTCCATCAGCTTGTAGCGCAGTTCCGGCGGAACGAACTCGGCGAGTGCCTGCGGGTCGGCGAGGATCGAGTCCATCATCTCATCGCGGATCCGGATGGTCGGGTCGACGCGGATCGCGCTGATCACCGCCCCGATGTAGTTGGTCACGATGAGCTCGCGGACTTGGTCGCGGGTGAGGGCGTCGGTGTGCAGCCAGTGCAGGACCAAGCCTTCGATCGACGCGATACAGCCGGTGATCGCGGCGCGAAGAACGGGGCCGGGTTCGGCGCCGGTGAGCTCGAGCGCGAGTTGCTCGGTGATCTGGTCGAAGCTCCGGTCCCTGATCTGGCGGACCTGGGTGTCGGCGACATCGGCGACCATCAGCTCGTACCCGCCAGGATGCTGCTCGGCCCGGTCGAGCAGGCTGTCGATGACGCGGTTGAGCCACTCCAGTGCCGGTCCCCGCGTTGCCAGGATGTCGGCGCGGAACTCGTCGAAGGCTTGCTCGATAACGGCGAGATAGAAGCCACGCTTGCCACCGAAGTGGTAGCTGATCGAGCCCGCGGCGACACCGAGGGTGCGCGCGAGGTCGACAATCGAGACTTCCTCGTACCGTTGGTGGCTGAACGCATCCCTGCCCGCGTCGAGCAGCGCCGCTCGCGCCGCCTCCCCGCGTCGGTTGCCTGCCACTGAACCTCCGCCCTGGAACAGCCGTTGAAGACTGGTCGAGTTGAAGATATGTCCCGTCCCGTCGACACGTCAAACCAGCTCCGCGCAGCGTGACACCCCCCGACACGGCATCAAGATGCGAGCTCTGAGCTCGGCTTTCGGTCCGCTTCGGCGAAGCGATCGGCAAGGAATGCGAACCCGGCGCGGGCGAATCGCGGTGCCGAGGTGAAGTGGCCGCCGAATGGGATCCGGTGAGCGCTGATCTCGACACCGAGTTCGCGCCAACGCTGTGTGAGCAGCTCGGTCTGCCGATAGGCGACCACTCGGTCGCGCTCGCCGTGCCCGACGAGCACGGGCGCGGTCGGCGGCAGATACCCGAGGCTGACCTCCCGCATCCGCTCGATCCACGCCGGATCCTCGAACGGGTCGGTGCTGAGGTAGAAGGTGCGAGATTTGGGCAGCATGAACCCGGCCGCGGCGAGCAACAAGGGGTGTAGTCGACGGACGAACGGCATCATGGCCTTGCCCGCGGTGTTGAGGCATCGCTCGAGGTCCAAGTCATCGAAGCTGGCTGCCAGACCCAACGCCGAGTACATGAGCAGGAACACGCCCGCAGTGCGATCGAGGCTTCTGCCCATCTCCGCGAGGTCGGCGGGCGGAGCGCCGACGGCGACACCGGCCAACGGCAGATCCGGGGCGTAGGCGGCGTTGAGCTGCGCGGCCCAGGCGGCCGCGTTGCCGCCTTCGGAGTAACCGTAGATCCCGTACCGGCTCACCTGCGTGGATCGGGTTCCGAGCAGAAAGCGCGCGGCCCGCATGACATCTAGCAGCGCGCGACCGTTGGTCGAACCGATCACATAGGGATGGGTTCCCTGCGTGCCGAGTCCGGGGTAGTCGGTGACCGCGACCGCCCAGCCGCGAGCAAGCGCGAGCGATATGAACACGCCTTCGTATTCCAGTCCCTGCTCGAGCAGCCGTGATACCGACGCCGAACGCGACATTCCCTGTGTACCGGGAGCGAACCCGACCAGCGGAACAGACCCGGAACTCTGCCGGGGAATCAATATCGCGCCCGACACCGTGATCGGGTTCCCCGCCAGGTCGGTTGAGCGGTACAGCACGCGATACGCGTCGGCACGCATCGTGATGCCAGGGGCGATCCGCGCCGTCATCGTGCTGACACGCAGCACCTCCCCGCTCTCGGCCCGGCCGACGGTCACGTCAGGGAGATCTCGGTAGAACTGTGTGCGGCGCCCGCGCCCGGTCGACATCATTGTCATCTTTCGTTTTCGCATCAGGTGAGATCAGCGCCGCGCCGGCGCGGTGATTGTGTCGAACCGCAAGACACCGTCGAGAAGTTCGTCTTTGCCCAGCGATACACGGTCGCGGTAATAGTTGTTGACGACCTTCCAGGGAGCGCGCCGTCCCTGCCGTGGCATGACCCCGTCACCGCGTTTGATGTATCCGGCGGTCAGGTCGTCACCCATGACGGATGTTTCAGCGAAGTCGTCGGCGCTCGCCCGCACCGAGAATTGTGAATATCCACCGTCGCGCATGGCGTTGAGTAAGCGACAGAAGTACTGCGCGGCGAGGTCGGCCTTGAGCGTCCACGAAGCGTTGGTGTAGCCGAGGACGATCATGGCGTTGGGCACGCCGGACATCAGCACCCCCTTGTAGAGCACCGACTCGCGGGTGTTGACCGGCACACCGTCGACAACCAGTTCGGCGCCGCCCGCGATCTGGACGTTCAGGCCGGTCGCGGTGACGATGATGTCGGCCTCGAGCTCCTGCCCCGATTCGAGCAGAATGCCCTTCTCGGTGAATTCCGCGATGCGGTCGGTGACGATGTCGGCCTTGCCGCTCTGGAGGACTTTGAACAGATCGCCGTTGGGCACCACACACAGCCGTTGATCCCACGGGTTATAGGACGGCGTGAAGTGCTTCATATCGATCTTGTCGCCCACCTGCAGCTTGATCTGCTTCAGCAACGCCTTCTTGGCCAACTCCGGGCTGGTCCGCGAGAGCTGGAAACTGGCGCGCTGCAACGCGATATTGCGGGCGCGCCCGATGCGATAGGCGATCTTGTCGGGCACGCGGGCCGCGCGCATCGCGATCGCGGCTGGGTCGTCCGAGGGCAGCGCCATGATGTAGGTGGGTGAGCGCTGCAGCATGGTGATGTGTTCGACGTCGTCGGCCATCGCCGGAATCAGCGTGATCGCGGTGGCACCCGAACCGACGACCACGACCTTCTTGCCTTGGTAGTCAAGGTCTTCGGGCCAATGCTGGGGGTGCACGATCTGGCCGGTGAAGTCCTCGGCACCGGGGAATTCGGGCTGGAATCCCTGGTCGTAGTCGTAGTAGCCGGTGGCGCCGACGAGAAATTTCGACGTCCAGCTCTCGGTCTCGCCGGAGCGTTCGTCGACGACCTCGCTCGTCCACAGTCCAGTGGTGCTGTCGTAGGAGGCACGAATCGCCTTGCGGCCGAAGTGAATATCTTCGAAGACGCCGTATTCGCGGGCGGTGTCCTCGATGTAGCGACGAATATTGGGCCCGTCGGCCAAGACCTTGGTGCCGATCCATGGGCGGAATCCGAAACCGAAGGTCAACATGTCCGAATCCGACCGGATTCCGGGGTATTTGAACAGGTCCCACGTTCCACCGACATTGCCGCGGCGTTCGATGATCGCGAAGCTACGACCGGTCTTCTCCCTGGTGAGCTGGCAGGCCGTGCCGATCCCGGACAGACCGGCACCGATGATCAATACGTCGACATAGCGTGTCGTCATCTGATCACAACCCTGGGTCACGGGATGGCGTCTTGCTCATGGAGAAGGTCCTTCCGCACAGCACTGAGATTCCACGATGTCGGGCCCGTCAGGGGTACGCGCCGCTCCCTCCGCGGCGTGGATGTCTCGACGGGTGATCGCATCGACAGCCTCAGACTGCCACATGTATTGAATCAAATTCAAGAACCTGCGGAGAACTGCCGACGAATGCGGTGTACGCAGTCGCCTATCGGCCAAAATGCTGAATCGAATTCAAGCAGGACTCAACCGGATGAGTCGCAGACCACACCCTCTTGACCTAAACCATGGTTGAGGGTCGATGGTTCTCTCATGAGCTCCAACATGATTCAGCCCCCAGTCGTCGACGACGCCACCGTGGACCACACGGCCGACATCGCCGCGATCCGCCAGATCATCGCCGACACACAGACCGCGTACAACACCAACGACGCGGAACTCATGACCGCGCAGTTCACCGCGAACGCCGTGGTCGGCAACGCGGCCGGCATGCTGATCACCGGCCACGACACGCTGCTCGACGCGAACCGGCGCGGGCTGGCCGGATTCCTGAAGGACGAATACGTCCGCTACGACGTCGTCGACATCACCTTCTTGCGCCCGGACCTGGCCATAGCCCACAAAACAGCACGCGCCACCACCGCCGACGGCACCCTGATCGACACCGAACCGGCGATGGTCGCGCTCTACGTACTGGTCAAGCAGGACGGGCAGTGGTGGACCGCGGCCCGGCAGAACACCCTGGTCCCGTCAGCGGGGTGATCCGGACCGCTGCCGATTCCAGGCGCCACCCAGACCGCCGTCCCCGTCCTCAGGTGACGCGGTCGCCGTCGGACCGATGAACAGAGTCGAGGCCTCGTTTCTGTTCGTCGGTAGAGATTTCCGCCGTGTCGAGGCGGTGCCAGGCGGCGAGAAAAACCAGGGCGGTAATAACGGAACCGGCGGACGCGAACGCTGTGGCGCCGAGGTAGATGTTCCATTCGTCGTCGCGGGTGGCGGTGGCGACGCCTTCCTCGCGCAGCGGCGCACCCCACAGCACGGCCCCGAGCAACAGGATGATCAGCGCCGATGCTGCCGCCAGCACCGTGACGAGCACCGGAATAACCTTGGCGCGCCCGGTATAGCGCCCGACACCGCCGCGCGCGACCAGCCACCATGACGCGAGGCAGGCCAGTGCCAGCGAGATGGCGTCGGCGGCGATGGTGTCGCTCAGGCGATGCCATTTCGCGGTCAAGGTGTACTGGCCGATCCCGACCGCCCAGGTGAGCACGACGATCATGGCGAGTCCGCGCCAGCGATACGGCACGACGATGACGGTCGCGAACAACACCGTCATCGCGATTGTCGTATGCCCGCTCGGCAGGCTGTTCTGCGCGAAATGCCCAGTGAGCTCGACCAGTTCGGGTCGCGGCAACACATACCGTTTGAGCGTCTGCACGACCACCTGCCCAGCCACGATCACCCCCACCGCGGCGATCAGCAGATCGAATCGCCGACGCACCACCGCGATCACGGCCACGACGAGCACCGCGAGCCCGAGTGAGTACATCGTGATCTGGTGCAGGCTGCTCGAGGCTCTGTTCGCGTCCCGCTCGGACGCCTGGTCCGCGCCACGCAACGCGGCGTTCTCGATGGCTTGACCGGTGCCGGTACGCACCGCGAGAAGATAGGCCGCCGCGGCGACGACGACCCCGATACCGGCGATGATCGGCCACCGCCATCGTGGCAGCGTCAGCGAATCGGACATCGCGTCACGGTATGCCGGATGAGAAACCGGCGGCGATTCGCCACGCCGGGCGGTGGCGTCGTCGGTCGTCGGCGTTCTATTCGAGACCGGGTCAGATTGCTGGATTGTTGCGTGTCCGATGCCGTGCCCGCTTTCGGGTGTGGTTTCCTGGGCGGGTGACCTCGCTTCGGGCAGCGGTACGCACCGGGTCGCAGACCCTGAATCTCGCCCTGGCCATCTGGGTTCCTGCCATCAAATTTCTGGGCTTCGGCCAGGTGAAGGACTGACGGACGTGTGCCATTACTGCGGCTGCCGGGAGATTCCGTTGATCAAGGAATTCATCGCCGAACACGAAGCCGTCTACAACCTCTCGGGCGACATCCGCCGTGCGCTCGAACGTGGCGAACTCACCGACGCGAAGCGAGATCTGGTGCAGCTCCAGCACCAACTCGTTGACCACTGGGCCGGGGAAGAACAGGGGTTCTTCGCGGTGATGCGGGACGACCCGGAGTGCGTCACCTACATCGAGGCATTGGAGGCCGAGCATCGGGAGATGACGGTCGTGCTGGCCACCGCCGACCTAGCCGATCCGGAAGGGCGGGAACAGGTTTTGGCGTCGTTGGCGACGCTGTGGCCGCATATCGAAAAGGAAGAGGACGGCCTGTTTCCCATGTCGCTCACTACTCTGTCCGGCGAACAATGGGACGCCGCCATCGCGGCATGGGAACAGGTCCACCACCGCCCGGTCCGCCCTTGAAGCCTGTTTCACTTCTTCCCTTGCGGCTGACCTCCAGTTATTGGTAGGAGCTCGAGCAAGCCAACTACCCGGCAGAGAATCAGCCGCGGGCCATGTCCACGAAGCGACTCAGATGCAGCTGGTGGGCAACGGTGATCGTCGCGGTGGGGCCGTTACGGTGCTTGCCGACGATGAGGTCGGCCTCGCCGCCACGCGGGTCGTCGCGTTCGATGGCATCGGGGCGGTGCAACAGGATGACCATGTCCGCATCCTGCTCGAGCGAGTTGTGCGCTGAAATGCCTTGTGCGACAAAATTATGTGTTCCTGGGACGGTTCCGTCGTAGACATCTTGTTCGCCGAGGCTGGTGATTTCGACGATCTTGTCCCAGAAGACATCGTTGGTGGCGAGCATGTCGATGTCAGCGTTGTCGAGGACGGCGGCAACCCGAGCAAGGCGTGAGCGGCTCGGGGAGTGCTTCCACATGGTGCTGCCGCAGAAGCGAGAACCCATGGCGGCGGAGAACTCTCGGTGCGTCATCTGCTTATCGGCAAGCAGCGTTCGAACGCGGTTCCAGACTTCGGCGGGGACTGTGTCGACGTTCGTGTTTCGGGCCAGGGGGGCAAGCTCGACCAGAGCAGCTTCTGCGGACTTGCCGCGGGCGCCGTGGACGCCGACGTCGCGCAGGAACGTCGTCTGGTTCTCGCCGCCGTCGATTGTCAGGTGGTAGCAGTCGCGGTAGTTCGCCTTACGGACGGTTTTGATGCGGCCGTGTACGCCGAGGCGTAACAGCAACTGGTTCACATCGTCGACAAGGCGACGGCTGGTCGAGGCGTAGTACACGCGGGCCTGTCGAGCCTTGGCATCCCAGCGTACGGATCCGTCGGTTGCCCACAGGTGTCGCAGGAACAGCGCGATCTGATCGTTGGGTAGCGCGAAAATAGGTTCGGGGATGAACTTTTCGTAGCTACGCAGTCCTAACAGGCCCAGAGTGTCCAACCATGCGGCGATCGGGTTGCGCTTGCCGTGGGTGAGATGGAACGGCGCGGGCAGGCGCAGGGTGGTGACGCGCGCTGCGGCGTATTCGTCGCGTACCGCACTGACACCGAAGTGCTCGGCGGCTGTGGTGACGGCGGCGAGGTTCTCCTCGTCGATACTGGCGTAGCGGATCGGCTGGCGCTTCACGCACGAGCCGTCGCCGATCATGTGCGCGAGCATCACGATCTCGGCTTCGGGCAGTCGCGTCGTGTGCACGGGTTCCGGAACGAGTCGCGGGGTAGCGAGGCGGTCGCCGATCGCGAGCTTGTCGAGGGCGATCCAGCCGTCGACCGTCAGGAACGGGTGGTTGCCGGTGGCTTCCACCTCGCGGCCGGAGGCGAGTTTGAGCCGGAGTACTTCCTTGCGTCCGCTCGGGAAGACCTTCACCATCGGGCGGGCGACCATTCGCATCCGCTCGTCGAGCGACCATACGAGCGGCTGCTCCCCACTCGCGAGGAGTTCGCCCAAGGTAACTTCAGCACCGTTGTCAGCGCGCAGGATTCGCGTCGATGCGGGCATGCAGCCCGACTCGCGGAGGTCGGAGACCATCGGCCGCTTGTCGGTTCGCTGTTCCGGGCCACGGTTCAGCTGCGAGATCGCGATCACCGGAACCTCGAGTTCCTTGGCGAGCAGCTTGAGGTGGCGCGAGAATTCCGAGACTTCCTGCTGGCGGGACTCGACCTTCTTGCCCGAGCTCATCAGCTGTAGGTAGTCCACCACAACGAGTTTCAGGTCGTGGCGCTGCTTGAGTCGCCGCGCCTTCGCCCGGATCTCCATCATCGTCAGGTTCGGCGAATCATCGACGAACAACGGTGCCTCGCTGATCTCGCTCATGCGGCGAGCCAGTTTGGTCCAGTCGTCATCGCTCATCCGGCCCGAGCGCATGTCGCCCAGCTTGATCTTCGCCTCGGCCGAGAGCAGACGCATGACGATCTCGGTGCGGCTCATCTCGAGCGAGAAGATGACGCTGGCCATGCCGTGCTTGATCGAGCAACTGCGCATGAAGTCCATGCCGAGCGTGGAGTTGTGCGTGGGCACCATGGTGCGGCCGGCCAGGTACATGTGATCGGTGTTGTCGACCTCGACGCAGCGGACGAGTACCGGGTCGACCTTGCGGACATCGACGATCTGCCGGGCCGCCGAACGCGGGGTTCGGGGCACCATGTGGGCGAAATTGTCTCTCGGGGTGCGCAGGCTGTGCGCGATCTCGCCGGTCGTCCGGACCACCGGATGCGGCGCCAGGGTGGGGGCGAGCGTGGTCCACTGATGTTCTTCGTCAGCGGTGATCACGGTGCCATCGGAGAATTCGACCTCGTAGCAAGGCCGGTCGGTCATCTCCTCGGTGGCCGCGACCACCCTGGTCGGTCTGCCGTCTGCCCCGAGCAGCTCGTCACCGACGCGAACCTCACCCATCGTGGTCCAACCACCGGACATCGGCAGCGGAGTGTCGAGCGCCAGCGCCTTACCGACACCGGGCCGGGCCGCCACGATGATCATCTGACCGGGGTGCAGACCGTTGGTGAGCTCGTCGAGTTCGGTGAAACCGGTGGGGACGCCGAGGGAGATGCCGCCGCGGGAGGCGATGGAGTCGATTTCGTCCATGGTGGGCTGGAGGAGTTCTTCCAGCGGGGTGAAGTCCTCGGTGGTGCGGCGTTCGGTGACTTCGTAGATTTCGGCCTGGGCGCGGTCGACCACTTCGGCGACGTCCTGGCCGTCGGCACCCGCGTAGCCGAACTGGACGATGCGGGTGCCCGCTTCGACGAGGCGGCGCAAGATGGCCTTCTCGGCCACGATCTCGGCGTAGAAGCCGGCATTGGCCGCGGTGGGGACGGTCTGGGTGAGGGTGACCAGGTAGGGCGGGCCGCCGATGCGCTTGAGTTCGCCGCGGCGGTCGAGACCGGCCGAGACGGTGACGGGGTCGGCGGGTTCGCCGCGGCTGTAGAGGTCGAGGATGGTGTCGTAGACGGCCTGGTGCGCGGGGCGGTAGAAGTCGCCGGGGCGCAGCACCTCGATCACGTCGGCGATGGCGTCCTTGCTCAGCAGCATGCCGCCGAGGACGGACTGTTCGGCGGCCATGTCGTGCGGAGGCTGACGGCCGAAGTCCTCGCCGGGGGGTTCAGGCGTGAACTCGGTTTGCGCGCGGTCACCGGTGGTTGTCACCAGGGGAGTCCTCTCTGCCCGCAGAACCGGGGGTTACACATCGATGTACTCGTTGTACTCCCGGACACCGACACCGATGTCAGCAATCGGTTGCCTGCGTGATTCCCGGGGCGCCGCGCAGGGCGATGCGACGAACCTAGGCGACGTTTTCGGGACTCGCCAACCCGGCATGTGCACACAACTGTGGATAACTTGGGGGTAGTTCACCCGTTGTTGTGCAGCGCCTGTGGAAAACATGGGGAAAACCCAGGTCAATACGGTAAAACACCCTGCTAGGACCTAGTTTGTCCAACTTCGGCCCTGTGGATGAAAGAAGTTCCGGCGTGTCGGTAAAGGTGAACAGCCGGGCGTGTTGGGTAAACAGCGATGGTGCAGGCTATGACTGGAGTCACAAATCTGCCGGTCGGTTTCCTCGGTCATCCACAGGGTGAATAACCGGAGGTCAACCAGTTACCGACCGTGAGCCGCGCAACACGACGTGCGCCGACCGCGATATGGGCTACCCATCAGTTATCGCGAAATCGGCCCGAAAAAGGCAAGCAGAAACCACCCCTATGCAAGCACAGGGGTGGTTTCCGGCGAACTGTGTCATCGGCGGCTGGCGCCGCAGTTCTCGGCCCTGTGGGCCTCGACTCTTCCCTCCCTACGGGTACTCCTTCGTCGCACCCTTCGGTCAGTCCAGAGTCGAGGCGGCCGAGAACTAGTTCGCAGCAACCTCGAGGTTGAACTTCGCGGCCACATCGGGGTGCAGGTGCACCACGATGCCGTGCTTGCCGGTCGCCTTGATGTGCGACTTCGGCAGCTCGATGCTGCGCTTGTCGACCACGGGGCCACCAGCGGCCTTGATGGCCGAAGCCACGTCGGTGTTGGTGACCGAACCGAACAGCTTGCCGCTGTCGGCGGTCTTCACGGCCAGCTTGACCTCGGCGAGGCCCTCGATGGCCTGCTTCAGCTCGTTGGCGTGATCCAGGTCGCGCACCTTGCGGGCGTCCTGGGCGCGACGGATTCCGTCGACCTGCTTCTGGGCGCCACGGGTGGCCTGGATGGCCAGACCGCGGGGCAGCAGGAAGTTGCGGCCGTAGCCGTCCTTGACCTCGACAAGGTCGCCGGGGGCGCCGAGGTTGTCGACATCAGCGGTGAGGATGAGCTTCATCTGTGTGACTCCCTTTCTCAGCGAGCGGTCGACACGTAAGGAAGCAGAGCCACCTCACGCGAGTTCTTGACGGCGACAGCGATGTCACGCTGGTGCTGGACGCAGTTGCCGGTGACGCGGCGAGCGCGGATCTTGCCGCGATCGCTGACGTACTTACGCAGCAGCGTGGTGTCCTTGTAATCGATATTGACGATTCCGGACTTTGCTTCCTTGCAGAAAGCACAGGCCTTCTTCTTCAGTACCTTTTCGCGCGCGGGCGCTTTAGGCATGGTTTTCTCTCCGTACTATGAGTGCCGTTCGATCAGAACGGCGGTTCGTCATCCATGCGGCCGCCGCCCCCGAAGGAGCCGGCCGCGGGCGCGCTACCCCACGGATCGTCTTCGCCACCGGCATTGCTGCCGCCGGCCGGACGTCCGCCGCCATTGTTGGCGTTGTAGCCGCCTGCGCTAGATCCACCACCGGCATTGCCGGAACCACCACTGAAGCCGCCACCGCCGCCTCCGCCACCGCGACCGGCCTTGGAGACCTTCGCAGTCGCGTATCGCAGCGAGGGACCGACCTCGTCGACCTCGAGCTCGACCACAGTGCGCTTCTCACCCTCGCGGGTTTCGTAGGAGCGCTGCTTGAGCCGTCCGCTCACGATGACGCGAGCGCCTCGGGTCAGACTCTCGGCGACGTTCTCCGCTGCTTCACGCCAGATGTTGCAGCGCAGGAACAGAGCCTCGCCGTCTTTCCATTCGTTCGAATTGCGATCGAACACACGGGGAGTCGACGCGACGGTGAAATTCGCCACCGCTGCGCCTGCGGGCGTGAAACGAAGCTCCGGGTCTGCCGTCAAGTTTCCGATGACGGTAATGACCGTGTCGCCTGCCATGGGGTTCCTCCTGCTCGGGGTGCAGTCCGCAATCTCGGGATTTGCGCTCGAGCCTAAAGCCAGGCTCCGACAAATTCGAGGTGCGGACTACTTGTCGTTGCGCAGAACCTTGGTGCGCAGCACCGTCTCGTTCAGGCCCAGCTGGCGGTCGAGTTCGCTCACGGTGGCCGGGGTCGCGGTCAGGTTGACGATCGCGTAAATGCCTTCGGCCTGCTTGGCGATTTCGTAGGCGAGCCGGCGGCGGCCCCAGATGTCGACCTTGTCGACGTTGCCGCCCTCGGTCTTGACGACCGTGAGCAGGGTATCCAGGGACTGCCCGACGATGCGCTCGTCCAGGCTCGGGTCGAGGATGACCATTACTTCATATTGACGCACGGACCAATCACCTCCTGTGGACTAGGAAACGGCCATGGACTCTCCATGGCAGGAGGGTTCGTTGCGTCAGCAACCCGCCAAGGCTACATGAGCGGGTAGTGACCAGCGAAATCGATGCCTGCCGCGGGTGAACGCCGGTCATCGCGGCACCGCCGCATAATGTGGTCGCCATGACCACAGTCGGCCCGCGACAGCGCGCAGCACGACGCGGCGCGACGCGGGCCGCGGTCTTGAGCATCCTGGTGATGCTGCTGTGTGGACTCACCCTGGCGCTGGCCTATGCCAACAAGGCCCGGTGCGCGGGCGGCGCGATCGATGAATCCGGTCGCAGTCTGGTATTCGAGGAGCGCAAGGATTCGGATGTCTGCTATTCCGACATCCAATTCCTGTGGCTCGGCCGCGATATCGACAATCACGTCTTCCCGTACGTCGACGGCGCGATCACCGACGACGGCGCGCTGACCGGCGGCGCGGTGGAATACCCGGTGCTCAGCGGCGTGCTGATGTGGGCGGGTGCCATCGGGGTGGACAACGACGCCGATTTCCTGTGGCACTCGGCGCTGTTGCTCGCACCGTTCGCCCTGCTCACAGCCTGGATGCTGGCCAGGCTCGCAGGCCCGGCGGCGCTGCTGTGGGCGATCGGCCCGCCGCTGGTGTTCTATGCCTTCCACAACTGGGAACTGCCGGTGGTGTGCACGGCGGTGGCAGCGGTCTACGTGATGACAATGCTGACCGGCCTGTCCGTGCGCACCCGCGGAATCATCGCCGCGGTGCTGCTCGCGCTGGGTTTCTGTCTCAAGCTCTATCCGGGAATCTTCGTGCTCCCGCTCGCGGTGTTCGTGCTCACCGAGGGCGCCCCACGCGGTCGGCGCCGGGTCAGCGAACTCGACGTGGCTGGGGCCGCGCAGACCTTGCTGGCCGCGATGGCCACGGTCGTGGCGGTGAACCTGCCGTTCGTGCTGGCCGGGGTGGAGGGCTGGCGCGCCTCGATCACGTTCCAGCAGTTGCGCCAGGCCGATATCACCACCAACTCGATCTGGTACTGGGGTCACCAGCTCCTCTTCGGCCGCGCCGCGGAAACGACACAGACCTGGCACGACGCCGTTTCGATTGCCTCGCCCGCCTTGATCTTCGGCGGGTTCGCGCTGGCCATGTGGTTGGGCTGGCGGCGCTGGACCCTGAGTTCGGCGTACCCGTGGGTGGGCGTGAGTGCGGCGATGCTGGCCGCCTTCATGCTTTTCCACAAGGTGCATTCACCCCAGTACACCCTGTGGATAATTCCGTTCCTGGTGTTGCTGGAGGTGCCGTGGTCGCTGGTCGCGGCCTATCTGGTGGCCGATGCGGCGGTGGGTGTCGGGGTGTTCCGGTACTTCGCCGCGCTGGGCGAGGGCGAGGGCGTCGAGCTGATGGAAGGGATCGTCCAGTTCGGCGTGTGGTTGCGCACCGCGCTGTTGATCACCCTGTTCTTCCTCTTCCTGCGGGCGAGGGTGCGCGGCCCGCGCATCGAACCGAGCACAGCGCTGGGCCGCCAACTGCAACCCGCGTGAACGACAACGGCGGCGAATCCCGGAAGGGACTCGCCGCCGCTGTGAACCTTCAGCCGTGGATCAGCTGACCGAAGTGGATTCCTTGGCGTCCTCCACAGCGTCGGGCTCGGCCTTGCGGTTGCGCAGAACGCTGGAGATGAGCGCCGCGCCGATGAACGCCACGCCGACCAGGCCCGTGATGAGCTCGTTGACGTGCACGCCGATCGAGACGAGCAGGATCGTCGCCAGCGCACCGATCGCCCAGTGGGCGCCGTGCTCGAGGTACACGTAGTCCGCCAGCGTGCCCTGGCGAACCAGGTACACCGTGATCGACCGGACGAACATCGCACCGATCAGGCCGAGGCCGAGCGCGATGATGATCGGGTCGGAGGTGATGGCGAACGCGCCGATGACGCCGTCGAAGGAGAACGACGCGTCGAGCACTTCCAGGTAGAGGAACAGGAAGAACGCGGCCTTACCGGTCGCCTTGACCAGCGTGGACGGTCCGCCCTGCGGGCCCTCTTCGAATTCCTCGGTGTGGAACATCGAACCGAGTCCGTCGACCAGGATGTAGACGATCATGCCGAGCAGACCGGCGACAAGCACGGTCGAGCGGTCGTCGGCATCGGCGAGGAACTCCGCGACCAGCACCAGGCCGGTACCGGACACGACCACCGAGAGCATGTCGAGCTTGCCCGCTTTGGCCAGCGGCTTCTCGATCCAGCTCAGCCAGGTGTGCTCGCGTTCCTCGAAGATGAAGTTCAGGAACAGCAGCGCCAGGAACATGCCACCGAACGCCGCGATCTGCGGGTGCGCGTCGGTGAGCAGGGTCTCGTAGCTGGGCTGGTTCGGGTCATTGTTGAAGTACGGCGCGTCGTTCGCCGGCGGGTTGAGGGCCAGATCGAAGGCCTGGACCGGGTTCAGTCCCGCGGTGACCCACACGATGGCCAGCGGGAACACCAGACGCATACCGAACACGGCGATGAGCACGCCGATGGTCAGGAAGATCCGCTGCCAGAACTCGCTCATCCGTTCCAGGACGGTGGCGTTGATGACGGCGTTGTCGAACGACAGCGACACCTCGAGAATGCCGAGGATGGCGCACAGTGCGAGAGCGGTCAAGCCACCGTAGAGGTAAGCCACGACCAGCGAGACCACCGTGATGGCGATGGACAGGCCGAAGATGCGCGTAATCACGCGGAGGGACCTTTCTGTTTCGCACAAACAGGGGGCCCGATATGTCGAGCCCCCTGTTCGCGATGATGACTAGACGTTGACGCCGTAGTCGCGGGCGATACCGGACAGGCCGGAGGCGTAACCCTGTCCAACAGCGCGGAACTTCCATTCGGCACCGTTGCGGTACAGCTCGCCGAAGACCATCGCGGTCTCGGTCGAGGCGTCCTCGGACAGGTCGTAGCGGGCGAGCTCGGTGCCGTTGGCCTTGTCGACCACGCGAATGTACGCGTTGCGCACCTGGCCGAACGACTGCGAGCGGGTCTCGGCATCGTAGATCGAGACCGGGAAGAAGATGCTCTCGATGGTCGGCGGGGTGTTGGCGAGGTTGACGTCGATGACCTCGTCGTCGCCTTCGCCTTCACCCGTGGTGTTGTCGCCCTTGTGCTCGATGGCACCTTCGGGAGACTTCAGGTTGTTGAAGAAGACGAAGTGCTTGTCGGAGACGACCTTCTTGTCGGCGCCGGTCGCGATGGCGCTGGCGTCGAGGTCGAAGTCGCTGCCGGTGGTGGTGCGCACGTCCCAGCCGAGGCCGACCGACACAGCGGTCAAGTTCGGAGCCTCTTTGGTCAGCGAAACGTTGCCGCCCTTGGACAGACTGACACCCATGCGGGAATCCCTTCGGTTAGTCCGGTGTGTCGTTTCCCAGCATGTCCGAATCGCCGGGTACCGCTACGACAGTAATAGGTTTCGCGGATCTTGCGTAGGAACCGTCTGCAGCCCAGGTTAACGGGGGGAATCTCCTACCATCGACGGCAGTGATCGACGAGGTCCGCATGCGCGGTTCGGAAAGGGGATGTGCCGGTGACACCTCGCAGACGCGGATGGTTCAGATCTGGGGCGGATCATGAGTGGATCAGCGGGGCGCGGGCCGCGACGTCGGCCGCCTTTCTGGATATGGATCGCAGGCAAACGGCGGCGGAGGCGGGCGTGGTGGCCAGTGAGCAGGTCTTCCCCGAGCGCCGGATCGGCGCGAGCTGGGAGCCGGTGCGCGCGCGGTGCTACGCCGCGGCGGGCGCGTATCTGAGCTTCACCGATGAGCTCGACGCCGCCGAAGCCGCGGGCACCCCGATCGCCGACGGCCAGGCCAGAGCGGACGGGTTGGTCAGGCAGCTGAACGACGCCGCACGTGGGGTCGACGATTTCTACAACGCGCATCGTGCGGGCCTGGCCGAAGCCGCGAACGTGCGGGCGTCGGTGCCGCAGCTGCTCACGCATGTGCGTGCCGAGGGCGAGCAGGTACTGGCGGCCGCCGCGTCGTCCGGATTCACGAACTACCCCTCGATCTCCGCGGGTGTAAGGAGGCTGAATGAGGCTCTGATCACAGCCTCTTCGGTCGATCCCGGCACGGCGGTCGCGGGCGCGCGCGAGGCCGCCAACGCTGTGCAACAGGCCACGGCGGAATTGTCGAATGTGTTGGCGCAGGCCCCTTCTCGTGCATCGGCCGCGGCGAACGCAATCGCCTCGGTGACCACCCGGCTGGCCGCCGTCCGCAATCGCGCGGGCGCGCTCGGCCCGGCCTACTCCGCGCTGTTACGTGAGTTCAGTGCTGCGAGTTCGGCGGACTTGACCAACAATGAGCGGGAAAGCCGTCGTGGCATGGACGCCGCCGACGAGGCGCTGGTCGGCGCGCGCGTCGCGGCAGCCGATCGTGATCCGGAGACCGCCCTTGATGTGACCGCCACCGCACGCGAGTACCTCGCCGAGGCCGAGCAGTTGGTCGACGCCGTCACCCGGCGCCTCGAATTGTTGCGCGAGGTACGTACCGACCCCGAGGCTCAGGCCCGCACCGTACGATTCCGGCTGCGGGACGCGCAGATGCTCGCGGTCGACCGAGGACTGGTCGCCGAGTGGGGCTCGGTTCTCGATGCACAAGCAGAACGCCTCGACCGCGTCACTGCTGGACTGACGGGTCGTCATCCAGACTATTGGGCGTATGTGACTGAGCTGGGTACCGTCGCAGAGTTCATCGCCGGAGTGGTCGAGCGCATCAGAAAACACGTTGCCGAACAGTAGAAATGACATGGGTCGACAGAAGAGGTGGGGGGAATGACCGCGGGCTACGCCATCGCACCGGAAGTTTGCTTGCGTAAGCAGGTACCGCTGCGCCATTTCCAGCAGTTGCAGGGTCCCCGCAGCCGGGAATTGTTCCTGGTCGAACCGCAGCCGATTCAGGGCCACGACGACCGGGAGCTATTGGCGACCGCGCTCGGCGCGACCCTGTATGTGCCCGCGACCCGTCCCGATCTCGCCGCGACGATCCGCCGGCGTGCCGCGCGGGGGGTGTGCTCGATGGTGATCGACCTCGAGGACGCCGTCGCCGATCACCAGGTCGAGGCCGCTAAACAGCACGCGGTGGACACCCTGGATCTGCTCGCACGCAGCGAATCCGCCAATCCGATGCTGTTCATCCGGGTCCGCGACGCGGCGTCGGTCGGCGAGCTGGTCGCCGCGCTCGGGCCGGGCGCCGACGTGCTCACCGGATTCGTCTTCCCCAAGTTCGACGCTGTCAGCGGGCCCGCCTACCTGGCCGCCCTCGACGCCGCCAACCGCGAGCTCGGCCGTCCCGTCTACGCGATGCCGGTGCTCGAATCGGCGAACCTGGTGCACCGGCAGACCCGCGACGAGCAGCTCTCGACCATCGCCGAACTGCTCGGTGGACACCGTGAGCAGTTGCTGGCGGTGCGGGTCGGCGCCACCGACATGTGCTCGACCTTCGGCATCCGCCGCGACCGCGACCTCACGATCTACGACGTGCGGGTGGTCGCCGACGTGATCGCCGACATCGTCAACTACCTCGGGCGCGTCGACGGCACCGGCTTCATCATCACCGGACCGGTGTGGGAGTACTTCGCCGATCACGAGCGGATGTTCCGGCCGCTGCTGCGCAGTGCGCCGTTCGAGGAATCCGACGCGGTGACTTTCCGGCAGTACCTGGTGAGCCGCGACCTCGACGGCCTGCTGCGCGAGATCACCCTGGACCGTGCCAACGGCATCCAGGGCAAGACGGTGATCCACCCCTCGCACGTGCCTGTCGTGCACGCGCTACAGGTCGTGACGCACGAGGAGTACGCCGACGCGCTCGACATCATGGAGGCCGACGCGGGTGGCGTCGCGGCCTCGGAATACCGCAACAAGATGAATGAGATGCGCCCGCACCGCAGTTGGGCCCGCCAGACGCTGGTTCGGGCCCGTGCGTTCGGGGTCGCGAACAAGGGAGTGTCTTTCGTGGATCTGCTGACAGCGATGATCGCCGAATGAGTGCGTTCGAAACACCATGGGCGACGGTGAATCTCGGTATCGAGCTGCATCACGGTGCGTCCTTCGCCGCGCGCTCGGTCGAGGATGCCATCCCGGCTGACAGCGGGTTTGTCGCGTTGTCCGCTGAAAGCGTGCTGACGGGTGCGCTTTCGATCGGCGCGCTGGTGCAGCCGGGCCTGCGTCGCAATCCGCGTCGGGCGCATCTGCTGGTGTCCACGGTGTTGGGCAAGCACCTGCCGACCGA
Source organism: Nocardia sp. NPDC059195 (assembly GCF_042754695.1). NCBI lineage: Bacteria > Bacillati > Actinomycetota > Actinomycetes > Mycobacteriales > Nocardiaceae > Nocardia > Nocardia sp. NPDC059195. The sequence continues at coordinate 122,174 of NZ_JBHZBG010000013.1, forward strand.
TCCGCGCATTGTGATCGGTGCGGGTAACCGCCTGGCCGATCTGGTGCGCGAGGTGCTGGGCGATCGTGAAGCTGTGGTGCTCGGATTCGCCGAGACCGCTACAGGTTTGGGTCACTGCGTGGCCGCGCGGATCGACGCGGGCTGCTACCTGCACTCCACTCGCAGGCACGAGTCGCGAGCCACCACGCTGACCGGTTTCGAAGAAGGCCATTCGCACGCCACCTCACACCTGCTGCAGCCCGCGCCCGCGGCGATCTTCACCAACGATCTCCCGCTGGTGCTGGTCGACGACGAGATCTCCACCGGCGACACCGCCATCGACGCGGTGCGCGCGCTGCACGCGTTCGCGCCGCGTTCGCATTACGTGCTCGCCTCGCTGGTGGATATGCGTACCCCCGCCGATCGGATCAAATTCGAAGCTGCCGCAGCCGAACTCGGTGCGCGGATCGACACGGTCTGCCTGGCATCCGGTCGCGCGGAGCTACCATCGGGACTGATCGACACCGTCACCGCACTGCCCGATCCGCAGCTGAATCCGATGGCAACCCAGCCGGGTTCATCCGGTCGCATCGAATTGACCTGGCCCGCGGATGTTCCAGAGGGCGGCAGACACGGCATCCTTCGCTCGGACAGCGCGGCCTTCGACGTCGCGGTGAAATCGGTCGCCGACGAGGTGAACACCCGCCTCGATGCCGAATTCGCCGGCCGCCCGGTCATCGTCATCGGCCACGAAGAACTCATGTACCTCCCCCTCCGCCTAGCCGCCGAACTGGCCGACGCGGGCACCCCCACGCGCTTCCAAACCACCACCCGCTCACCGGCATACGTCCTCGACGAACCCGGCTATCCCCTCCGCCGTGGCTTCCGCTTCACTGCCCCGGAACCCGACCCCACCGCACACCGCTACGTGTACAACGCCCAGTGGCCCGATGCCGACCCCGTCCTCCTGGTCGTCATCGATCCCCCCGCCGACACCCCAGAACTGGTCGCCCCCGGCGGCCTGGTCGACGTCCTCACCGCGTCAGGTGCCGACGTCCTGATCGCAGTGCTCCCCGGCGCGGATCCACGTGCGTTGCACGCAGGCCGGTCCGCTGAGCCGGGTGCTGGTCGGCTCCCCGTGGCCCTGCACGGCCCTGAGTTCGGTTCTTATGCGCCCGAGGATGTTTCGTGGCTGCTGAAGGATCTCTCGGACGCGGATCTGGAAGCCGATGTGACGGAGCGTGAACGGCGCATCCAGGCCGGTGTGGCCCATTACGCCGAGTCGTTGCCGGTGGAGTTCCAGCCCGACGCCCAGTACCGCGACCTCTTCGATCGCGTGCTGGCCGACAGTGCCGAGCGACTCGCGCTGGCGGTGGCGACCGTGGCCGAACTAGTGGTCGCGGAACGCGGCGAGAACGTCGTGCTCGTTTCGTTGGCGAGGGCGGGAACCCCGGTCGGTGTACTCATGCGCCGTTGGCTCACGAGCGGAATCGGCCGCGCGCCTTTGGTTGTCCCGCACTACGCGGTCTCCATCGTGCGTGACCGCGGGATCGACGCGGTGGCACTGGACTACCTCGCCCACCACCACGACCCGTCCTCGATCGTCTTCGTCGATGGCTGGACCGGCAAGGGCGCGATCACCCACGAACTCACCGCCGCTCTCGACGCGTATCACGCCGCGGGTGGCGCCAGGTTCAACGACGAGCTCGTCGTTCTGGCCGATCCCGCCAACTGTGTGCGAACCTACGGCACCCGCGATGACTTTCTCATCGCTTCGGCTTGCCTGAATTCGACAGTGTCAGGGCTAGTTTCACGAACGGTCCTCAACGACACCTTGATCGGCCCCGGCGAGTTCCACGGTGCCAAGTTCTACCGCGACCTGATGGGCGCCGATGTCTCGAATCAGCTGATCAACACCGTCACAGAGGCTTTCGACGCGATCGGCGACAAGGTACCGGCCGCCGTCGCCGCGATCAGAGATTCCGACCGCACGCCGGATTGGTCCGGTTGGGCGTCGGTGGATAAGGTGCGCGCCGAATACGGCATCAGCACAGTCAATTACGTCAAACCCGGCGTCGGTGAGACCACCCGCGTGCTGTTGCGCCGGGTACCGTGGCGGGTGCTGGTCCGCGAGGCAGACGCACCGGAGCACGCCCACATCCGCCTGCTCGCCGCGGCGCGCAATGTCCCGGTGGAAGTGGTCCCCGACCTGGCCTACTCCTGTATGGGCCTGATCAAGGAGCTATCCCGGTGACCGCCGAGTCCCTCTTCGCGACCGATCTGGATCGCACGATGATCTTCTCCCGCAACGGCTTCGGTGGTGCCGAAGCCGTCGCGAAGGAGTGTGTGGAGTACTACGAGGGCGAGCCCCTCTCCTACATGACCACCACCGCCATCGCCGCCCTGCGCGAACTCGCTGGCATCGCCCCGGTGATCCCCACGACCACCCGCACGATCGAACAGTTCCAGCGCATCACCCTCCCCGGTGCCCCGTGGCGCTACGCCATCACCAGCAACGGTGGCAACATCCTCGTCGACGGCATTCCCGACCCCGCGTGGCGCGTCGCCATCGACGACCAAGTCAACGCGTCTGGGGCCACCCTCGCCGATGTCGGCGCCGAATTACGTTCGCGCATAGACGATTCCTGGGTCACCAAGTACCGCGAGGCCGACGAGCTGTTCTGCTACCTGGTGGTCCTCCCCGACGAGGTCCCCGCCGGTTTCCTCGCCGAATGGGATACCTGGTGCCGCGCCAACGGCTGGTCGGCGTCGCAGCAGGGCCGCAAGATCTACACCATGCCCGACGCCGTCTGCAAGAGTCTCGCCGTCGCCGAAGTTCGCCGGAGGCTGACGGAGTCCGGTGAATTGGCAACCGGAGCAACATTGTTCACCGCAGGCGACGGCGCTCTGGACGCCGAGATGCTGAAGGCGGCCGATGCCGCGATCCGCCCGCGCCACGGCGAACTGGAAGAACTGAACTTCACCGCGCCCAACCTCACGGTCACCACGGCAGCGGGGATCCTGGCAGGCGAGGAGATCCTCGACTGGTTCCACGCCGCAGCGCAGCGCGCCACCGTGCCGGTCGGTTAACCAGCGAAAACCCGGGTGCCGCAACGGCACCCGGGTTCGACGCGATCAGTACTGCTGCGGCTGACCAGCCAGCTGCTGAGCGATCACACCTTGAATGCGCTGCAGACCACCGACCGTGACACCGCTCTGGAGCTGCCCCTCGATGGTGCGGACCAGCGCGTTGTCGCTCATGATCTTCTCGGTCGACTGAATCAGCACAGTGCCCGCGCCGGTGAAGTCGAACTGACGCTCCTCGCCGGAGTTGGCGCCCATCCTGGCCGCGCCCGCCGCGAGGAAGCTGCCGATCCAGCCCTGGTCATAGTGGTGACTGGGCGACGGGCAATCAGCCCAGCCGACCAGGGATTCGGGGTCGACGCGCAGGGGCGGCTCGGCGAACATCACCGGCCCGTTGGACGACGCGAGGAACTTGCCGGTGCCGATCAGCGTGAGGAAGCCGGGCACGATCGACTGCTTGAGCGCCAGTCCCGGCTCGAAGGCCAGCAGATTCGCACCACGGATGGTGAGGTTGCCTTCTTCGAGGTCATAGGAATTGATGTCGTAACCGCGGTCGCCGATGATCAGCTTGCCGTGACCCTGCGCCACCACGTAGTCGCCCGCGAACAGCGGCGCCGAGAACTGGCTGCTCACCATGTGCATCAGGCCGCCCTGTAGCCCGTGCGTGAGCATCTGGAACTCGATCTGGCCGTAGTAGGCGATCATCGCGCCCTTGCGCATGAACCACGGACCGGTCAGGTCGATGCTGTAGGCGTAGCTGTTGCCCGGAATGTTGTCGCTGGCACCGAGATTCATCGGCGAGAGGATTTCGCTCATCGGTTCACAACTTCTCTTCGGAGGCCTGCACGTACACCACACCCTGTCCGTGGCAATGCAATTGCATCGCCTCGCCCGCGCCGCGTCCCACCGCGTCGCGCCAGCTCATCGCGGATTTCAACTCGGTTTGCACATTGCCGTACGCGGCGACGAACGCTTGCGGGTCGACAACGATCGGATTCGGTCCGCCCACCTGAAGTTCCAGGAATCCACCGTGCGCGAGCAGCACCGCTGAGCCCTGTCCACTCAGCTGCGTGGTGAACATGCCCGTGCCGGTCGCGACGCCCGCAGCGGCACCACGCAGCGCGCCCATCAGGCCACCGCCGCCACCGCCGCCGCCACCCGAACTGGCCACGGACACAACGGAAGCCTGCAAACCGGCCGACTGCGCGAGCAGCCGGGAAGCCTCGGCCCGCATCACCGCGCCCGGCTGCATCTGCACCACGTGCACCTCGAGCCCGGCGAATCCGTAATGGACAACACCGTTTCCCTGCGCCAGCATGGTCCGCTCGTGCTCACCGGCCATCATCTGCCCGGCCATCCGCATCAAACCACCGCCGCCGCCCATGCCCTGACCGGCACCGGGAATCTGGTGCGGCGCGAACGCCACCTGACCCGTGTAGAACAGCATCGCGCCGGAGCGAGCGACTACTCCGCCCGCCTGCCCGACATCGACCTTGACGACCTTGCTGTTGACCATCTCGAACATAGCCTGCCCCTACCGTTCCGCCGGCTGGATCAGCACGACACCCTGGCCGTCGAACCGCAGCGAGAACGCCTCGCCCGCATCTTGACCGACCATCGTCCGCCAGGAAACATCGGTGACGAACGACTGGTTGAGATTGCCGCGCGAAGCGACGAACGCATCGGGATCCACGATCAGCGGATACTGCGGCGACACCTCGAGGTGAATCAGCGGCCCACCGGCCGACAGCAGCGCCACCTGGCCCTGACCACTGACCGAGGTGGTGAACAGCCCGCTGCCCGCCGACATCCCGCCGACCCCGGCGAACCGCACATCGGTGCGCAGATTGCCCGCGAAGGCCAGTAGCTGCTGCGACTCCACCTGCAACGTCTCGTTGTTCAGGTTCACCACGGTGACGTTCTGGCCGTTCACCGCCAAGAACACGCGCCCGTTGCCGTTGCACTCCATCAGTGACAGTTTCTCGCCGGTGGCGCGGCGCTTGAGGCCGTTGAGCACGCCCTCGCCGCCGCCGAACCCGGCCGATTTGAATCCCACATTGCCTTCGTAGGCCACCATCGAGCCGGCGATCGCGCGGATACTCGTCCCCGCGAGCTGCGCCTCGATCACCCTCTTCGACTTTTCGAACAATTGCGCCATGACAGGCCGCTGTCCCCTCTGAATAGGCGGGCGAACCGCCGTCGTCCGACTGCGTCGTCACCCTAACCGATCAGGTGAAACTCCGCCCGCGCCGCCGAACAATGGGTACCCACGGCGAAGAGCACGGACGCGTGCGCCCGGTTTCTCGTAGAGTGGCAGGCGAGTTCCGTCGACACCAACCAACGACAAGCGAAGGGTCGAACTTGTCTGCAACACTCGCCAAGGGCCAGAACGGCCCGGTGGCCGTCAGTGACGTGGTGATCTCGCTCCAGGTCACCGCACCGGCCGACCTGTCCGCGCTGCTCGTGACCGAGCAGGGCAAGGTCCGCACCGACGCTGATTTCGTCTTCTACAACCAGCCGAGCGGACCGGGTGTCGATCTACGTCCCGGACCGGCGGGTCAGCCTGCCTCGCTTGCTGTTTCGCTGCCCGCGGTACCCGCCGACATCGATCAGATCCGCGCGGTGATCACCCTCGACGACGCGAACAGCAACTTCGGCCGCTTCGCCCCGCCCACCGCCATCGTCTCCGACGCGTCGGGCAATCAGCTGTTCAGCTACCAGATCGACGGTCTGAACGCCGAGTCGATTGTGATCGCGCTCGAGTTGTACCGCCGTCAGGGCAGCTGGAAGGTGCGCGCTGTCGGTCAGGGCTACGCCGGTGGGTTCGCGGCACTTGTCACTGATCATGGTGTGCAGGTTGATGATTCGCCTGCCCAGGCGGCTCCGCAGCAGGCCGCGCCCCCGCCGCCCCCGCCGCAGCAGGCCCCGCCCGCGTACCCGGCGCAATCCGCGCCCGGCTACCCGCAGCAGCCCGCCCCTGCCTACGCCCCGCCCGGTGGTGGCTATCCGCCCCCGCCCGGCCCGGCCCAGCAGCCGCCCGGTGGTGGCTACCCGCCGCCGCCCGGACAGGGCTACCCGCCGCCCGCGCAGGGTGCGCCGCTGGCGCAGCAGCAGCCGCCCGGCGAGATCAGTTTGAGCAAGGATCGCCCGGTCAGCCTGCAAAAGGGCCAGCGGGTCACGCTGCGCAAGGAAGGCGGCGCCGCGCTGACCTTCGTGAAGATGGGCCTGGGTTGGGACCCGGTGCGCACGCGCGGAATGTTCGGCAACCGCACCGTCGACATCGACCTCGACGCCTCGGTCTGCCTGTTCGCCGACCAGAACCTCGTCGACGTGGCCTACTACGGCCAGCTGTCGTCGAAGGACGGTTCGGTGCGCCACCAGGGCGACAACCTCACCGGCGAGGGCGAAGGCGACGACGAGATGATCCTCGTCGACCTGACCAGGATCCCGGCGCACATCACCACGCTGCTGTTCATCGTCACCTCGTACAAGGGTCACTCCTTCGAACAGGTGCAGAACGCGTTCAGCCGCCTGATCGACGGCACCACCAACGCCGAGCTGGCGCGCTACACCCTCGCGGGTGGCATGCCGTTCACCGCGATGGCGATGGCGAAGGTGTACCGCGTCGGCGCCGACTGGAAGATGCAGGCGCTCGGCGAGGGCTTCAATGCCAAGCACCCCGGTGAAGCGGTGCCGCAACTGGGCCGATTCCTCGGCGGCAATTGAACCGAGCGGACTGACCGAGACACAATCAGATAGCGACAGAGCAGGGCAGACACCGTGATTCACCTGAAGGCGGGGCAGAACACTGCTCTGACCGCTGATTCCGTGCGCTTCACCGCGCAGACCGCAGGCACCGTCGAACTCGGGGCGCTGGTGGTCGGCGAGGATCTGCGGGTTCGCGACGTGCACGATCATGTGTGCGCGTCGCGGCCCGCGGCACCTGGCGTGAGCTTCGCCGGGGCGGCGGTGGATCTCACGCTGTCGCAGATCAGGCCCGACGCGCACGCTGTGCTGCTGTACGTCGTCGGCGGGCAGACGCTCGGCACCGTCACCGCCGCGCTGTTCGAAAAGGGCAGTCCGGCGGCTGAATTCGTGATCGCGCCGACTGCCGGTGAGAGCGCGCTGATCTGCCTCGAGGTGTATCGGCGCGGTGGTGGCTGGAAGTTGCGGGCGCTCGGCCAGGGTTACGCGGGCGGCGCGGCACAACTGCTCGCCGCGCACGGCGTGACCGCGCCCGAGCCCGCACCGGCGCAGGCATGGCAGGCCGCACCACTGGCACCGCCGAGCGCCCCCACCGAGACGGTCGCGAGACCCGGACCCGCATCAGGCATTCCGCTCGAAGTCGACCACGGCCTGCAACGCATGTGGATGATCTTCGAAGACGCCGCGCGCTCGGCCGCCGCGCTCGTCTCGGCCCGCGACTACGCGACCAGACGCCTCGATCAAGAACTCTCCGAAGCGGTGTCGAATCCGGCTACCCGTAATACCCCCGCCGCCGACGCGGCCCGCACCGAAGCTCAGCGTCGCCACGACGAACTCGTCGCCCTCGCCGACGCCGACCACCGTCGCGACAGCGACCAACTCGGCAACGAGATCGCCGAGGCCGACGCCGCCATGCCCGCCGCGCTGGCCTCCTGGCTCGCTCCCGCATGGACCACCCGCGCCGCCCGCAGCGACGGCATCCGGCTCGGCGAGCTCTACGCACTCGACCGCGGCGGCCTGCGCGTGCCGTATTGCGTTCCGGTGCCGCTGAATCGGCCGCTGTGGGTCGACACCGAATCCACCGGCGCGGCCGCGCGCGTGATCGGCGCGGTGGTGGCCCGCCTCGTCGCCGCGATCCCCGACAAGCCGACCAAGGTCGACCTGATCGACCTCACCGGCGGCTTGCGCACCCTCGCCGCCCCCCTCGCGCCATTGTTGGCAGGCCCGGTGATCGCCGACCACGGCGACATCTCCGCCCGCCTCGCCGAGCTCGCCCACGCGGCCGAGCTCGCCGAAATCGCTTACAACAGTGGACAAGCCGTACCCCCAACCGAACACCGCATCCTGGTCGCCGCCGACTTCCCGCACGGCTATCAGGGCAGCGACGTGGTGCGCCTCGGCCAGCTGATGGTGCGCGGCGACCTGATCGGCCTGTCCCTGGTCATCGTCGGCAGCGGCAGCGGCGAATTCGGTGACGGCCCAGTAGATTTCCTCGCCCAGTCGTGCAGGCACCTGCCGACGATGCCCGGCACCCCCCTGTTCGACCCATGGACAGGCAACGCCTGGGAACTCGATCTCGACATGCTCCCCGCCGAACCCGAACTCCAAGCCCGCTACTTGCGAATGTAGAACCGGGGTGGTCCGGTCAGTCCAGCACCGACACGGGCCGTGCGCTGACCTTCGCCTGCTTCGGGCGCAGGAATTCCGGGAGCCAGGGGAGTAGCGGGTCGAGGGCGCGGTCGAGGACACCGCCCGCGGGGTCGTCGACGAAGTCGCGGCGGACCACGTCGTTCTGGGGGCGCAGGATCTCGTAGACGATCAGTGCGCACAAGCCGAGCACCGCGAGGTCGCGCAGGACGACGGTGCCGGTGAACCACTGTTCCGGCAGGCCCTTGTTGTCCTCACCGAGGTAGTAGTACATCCGCGGTACCCAGACCAGCGCGTCGATCGTCATCCAGGCCAGCAGGATTCGCCGATGTGGCAGCGCGAGTACCGCCAGCGGCACCAGCCACAGCGAATACTGCGGGCTCCACACCTTGTTCGTCAGCAGGAAGGCCGCGACGACGAGGAAGCACAACTGGGTCAGGCGCGGGCGCCGTGGCGCGGTGAGCGCCAGGTAGGCGATGCCGGCACAGGCGGCCACGAAGGCCAGCAGCGAGACCGTGTTCAGGATGGTCGGCGGCTCGCCGTGCCCGATCGGCCCGTCGAAGCCGGCCCAGCCGGTGAACGAGGTGATCACGTTGTAGATCGAGTCGGGGTCGGCGTGCCGAGTGGTGTTGAGCCGGAAGAACTCTCGCCAGCCCTCCGGGTACAGCGCCGCGATCGGCAGATTCACCGCCGCCCATGTTCCCGCGGCGGCGAGCACGGTGAGGGTGGCCGCGCCGAGCGGGCGCAACGCGAAAAGGTGTGTCCTCGCTGGTGTTTCGCGCAACCAGGTGCGCGCGCTGTCGAAACTGCCGACATCACGCAACCGCAGCCCGGCCCGTGCGGCGGGCTGACGCTGCATCGGATCGATCCGCATGCACAGCACCACGATCGGCCCGAGCAGCAACAACGGATACAACTTCGCCGCCCCGCCGAGTCCGAGCAGCACCCCGGCCAGAACAGGCTTACGCCGGGCCCACGCCAGTAGTCCGGTGGCCGCGAAAGCCGTTGCGAGGGCATCGAAATTGGTGAACATATGCACGATCACCAACGGCGACACCGCGATCAACGCGGCATCCCACACCCGTCGCCCGGCTAATCGCGACGAGGCCCACACCGTGATCAGCCAGCCGACCGAAAGGCCGAGCGCGACAACGTTGAAATACACCACCACCGACATCGCGCCCGGTAGCGGCAGGTGATCCCAGACATTGCCGATCTGCATCGCCGCGTACTGGTACAGACCCGAAAGCACCGGATACTCCATGTATCTGGTCTCGGTACCACCGTCGGGCGTTGATTCGGTCCAAGATTTCTTGTACGGGAACGCGCCCTCGTTGAGCCGTTCGGCGCCGTAGAGCGGCACCGTGTCGGAGTAGCACATGGCCACGTACTGGCGGCCGTTGTTCCAGTCCAGCATCAGGCCGCCCTCGCCGTCGCTGGTCTGCTGGATGCAGCCGGCCTTGGCCGTCCAGCCCAGCGCCAGGAAGATCACCGTGAAAGCGAACAGCACCCGCAGCGGCGTCCAGAACCGCACCCGCCCGATCAGCGCGTGATCGCCGACCGGGCCGCCGATCACGGTGGAGAGCTGCGCGGTCAGTGCATCGTTGCGGCTGGGCCGGTCGCGCGCGTCGATCGAGCGGAGGTCGGGCGCCAGGCCGGCCGGCGCCACGTACCCCACCTCGCGGCCCGGCCGGGTACTACTCGACGCCGGCTGGTCCGCGAGTTGCTGATCGGTCACGACATCCGAGGCTACCGGTGGCTACCGGGATCGGGTCGGCGTGGTTCCCGCGCCGCTGCTCTCGTCGTCGTTGCCGCCGGCGCCGTTGTTCGGTCTGGTCGACCCGCCGTTGCCATTTCCGGGCGTCGACGGCGAGCCGTCCGGTCCCGCCGTCGGCTGGCCGGGCAGCGGGCCCGCACCGGTCTCCGGCGCCTGCTGCGACTGCGGCACCGCGGGCTGCTGCACTCCCGGCACCGGAATCCGGATGCCGGGCAGGATCTCGACCTGCGAGGGCACGATCACCGGCGGCACGAGCACCGGAGCGGTGGTGGACGGTGCGGTGTAGGGCGCCGACCATTCCGGCACACCGGCTTGACCCTTGATCGGGGAGGGCTTGGGGAACGACTCGTTCGACGTGCCGGACAGCGCGCCGTCCATCGTCGCCTTCCAGATGTCGGAAGGCAGACCGGAACCGTAGATGCTGCCGCCGCCGTAGTTCTTGAGCGGGTCGCCCTGTTCGGTGCCGACCCACACCGCGGTCGACAGCGACGGGGTGTAACCGACCATCCACGCGTCGCGGTTGTTGCCGGTGTCGCCGAGCTGGTGGGTACCGGTCTTGGACGCGGAGTCCCGGCCACCGGCCAGGTTGTGGTTGCGCGAGTACGCCGCGATCGGCTTCATCGCCGCGGTGACGTTGTCGGCCACGGCCGCGCTCACCCGCTGCTCACCGGCGGGCTCGCCGCGATCGAGCAACACCTGCCCGTCGGCGGTCACGACCTTCTGCACGAAGTGCGGCGCGTGGTAGACGCCCGACGCCGCCAGGGTGGCATAGGCCGAGGCCATATCGAGCGGTCGTGACTGGTACTGGCCGAGGATGACGCCATTGTTGGGGCCGACGCCGCCGGGCTCGGTCAGTGTCTCGCCGATCCCGGGCAATTCCTCCGCGACACCGAGTTTGTGGGCCATATCGGCGACCTTCTGCGGACCGTTCTGCATATCCAGCTGCATGCGGTAGAAGCTGGTGTTCAGCGAACGCTTGAGCGCCTCGGCGATGGTGCACATGCCACAGCCCTCGCCCTCGACATTGCCGATCTTGATGCCGTTGACGGTGATCGGCGAGCTGTCGTAGAGCTGCGAAAGCGGAATGCCCTGTTCGAGATTCGCGGCAAGACCGAACACCTTGAACGAGGAGCCCGTCGGCAGGCCGGCACTGGCGAAGTCGAAGCCCTGACCGTCGTTGCCGCCGTAGTAGGCGCGGACCGCGCCGGTGCGTGGGTCGACCGAGACCACCGCGGTGCGCAGGTTCTCCGGCTCACCTTCGAGCTTGCCCTGCGCGGCCTTGATCGCGGCGTCCTGTGCCTGCGGGTCGATCGTGGTGGTGATCTGCAGGCCTTCGGTGTTCAACTGCTGCTCGCTGATGCCCGCGGTCGAGAGCTCCTGGAGCACCTGGTTCTTCACCAAGCCGGACGGGCCCTCGTCGTTGTTCTTGTCGCCCAACGAGTCCAGCGAGACCACCTGCGGGTACTGCATTCCCTGACGCTCCGTCGCGGGCAGGTTGTTCTCCGCGACCATGCCGTCGAGCACGTAGTTCCAGCGCGTCCTGGCGCCGTCGGGGTTCTTCTCCGGATCCAGCATGGAGGGCAGCTGGATCGTCGCGGCGAGGACAGCGCCCTCGGCCACGGTCAGCTCCTGCACCGGCTTGCCGAAGTAGGACTTGGACGCGGCATCGATGCCGTACGCGCCACGACCGAAGTAGATCGTGTTCAGGTAGGCGGCGAGGATGTCTTCCTTGCTCCACTGCCGCGCCATCTTGGCCGAGATCACCAGCTCGTGCATCTTGCGCGTCATCGACCGCTCGTCGCCGACCAGCGCGTTCTTCACGTACTGCTGGGTGATCGTGGAACCACCACCGGCGCTTTCCTTGCCGAGGATGTTGTCGCGGGCGGCGCGGGCGAAGCCCGAGACCGAGAAGCCGGGGTTGGTGTAGAAGTCGCGGTCCTCGGCGGCGATCACGGCATTGCGCACGTGCGGCGGGATCTGATCGATCGAGACCTCGGTGCGGTTGCCCTGCGGCGGGACCACTCTGCTGATCTCGGTGGTGCCATCGCTGGCGAAGATCGTCGCTACCTGGTTGGTCTCCAGATCGCCCGGCTTGGGCACCGACACCGCCGTGTAGGCGACCAGGAACACCGCGCTCGGCACGACGATGGCCAGCGCCATCAGGACATAGAGCGTCCGGCGAACGATCCGCCACGGCGATTTCTTCACCGCACCATCACTACCCGAGCCGTCGTCGCCCCCGCCACCACCGCGGCGGTTGCGCGGACCGGTCGGCGGTGGTGTGCCGCCCGCGCCCGTGGCGCGCCGTTCGCCGGTGGTCGGGCCACCCGCGGCGGTGGCACGACGTTCACCGGACGTGGGGCCACCGGGGCGTCGCCCCGCGCCGGCCCGTGCGGCCGCGGCGGCACCGCCCGCGCGGGCGGTCCTGGCTACGTCATCGTTCGAACCACGCACGGTTCGGCCCGCACCGGTCTGCCCCGAACGCACAGTCGACTCGTCGAGGCCGCCGGGACGCGGCAACTTCTGCGTGGCACCGGCAGCGGGCGCGCCGGGACGACCCGGCTGAGCGGGCCTACCCTGCGGCGGCCTGCCCTGACCGGGCGCACCTTGCGGAGCCGGTCCACCCTGCGGTCCACCCGGACGCTGCGGGGGCTGACCCGGCCGACGCGGCGGCATCCCACCCGGCGGCGGCCCCTGCGGACGATTCGGCGGCGGCCCCTGCGGGCCACGTCCGCCAGGCATCGGACCACCCTGCGGACGCCCACCCTGCGCGGGACCACCGGGCGCACCCTGGGGCGGCATCGGCCGACGCGGCGGGGGACCGCCGGGCCGATCACCCGACTGTGGGGGGAGACCCGGTTGTGCGCCCCGCGCCGGACGGCCGCCGCGCGGATCATCGCCGTGGGGGGAGGACTCGTAGGGCGAACTCACTGACCAGATCTCCATAACTTGTAAGGTTCGGGCACACAACATCCGCGCCGGAGAACCGGCGCGGAGAAGGTGCACCCCGAACAGTGGCGCATCACGCGGTGGCCACCATCACTTGTGCGGGCCGCCCGTCACTGCGCAGCCCCGTCGCTCGGCAAGCCATCATTCGGCAGCAGAGCGCCGGGCTCGCGAACTCGTCCGTCGCCGGGCGGGGGCGGGAGCCGTGCCGAGCACATACGACTGCACCAGATGGTTCCAGCTGCACGAGCGACATACCTCGACGACATGCACCGAGAATTCTTCGTTCGCCTCGGCCATCCGAATCAGTTCCTCGGGCGTCCGCGCCGACCCGGCCGCTTGGCCGAGCCCATCGCCGAACACCCACGAAACCAACGTCAGCTGCTCTTTCCGACAGATCGGGCAGGTCGCCTCGCTGCCCCGGCCATGGAACTTGGCGGCCCGGAGCAGGTACGGATTCGCGTCGCACACCTCGGCGACGCCGACCCGCCCCGCGTAGACATCGGCCAGCAGGGACCTGCGCCTGAGCGCATAGTCCACCACCTGCCGCTGAATTCGCACGATCACCAGAGTAGCGGGGTTCGCATACCCGTGCCCATGGCATCGTTTGATCCGATCTCCCCGACCACCCCGGCTATTTTCGGGCCAATTCGGGTGTTTTCGCAGGTGGGGTGCGCCCCCGAAAAGCTCCTGCGCACCCCACTGCACTGACCTGCGCCGATGACGCCTGCGTCACATTCGACTGTGCGTAGATGTATCGCTCCGATATAGTTGGAAGTCGCATCCACGGTTAGGTCCGTTCGGCCGATCAGGTCGTCATAGTCAGGGAGTGAGGTCGGCAGTGCTCGAATTGGCGATTCTCGGCCTGCTCCTCGACGCGCCCATGCACGGCTACGAGCTGCGCAAGCGGTTGACGGGCCTGCTCGGAGCGTTCCGGGCCTTCTCCTACGGTTCGCTCTACCCGACGCTGCGCAGGATGCAGGCCGACGGGCTGATCGCCGAGGAGCAACCGGTCGGCGCGCTCGCGCGCCGTGCGCGCCGCGTCTACCGGCTCACACCGGTCGGCCGGGAACGGTTCTCCGAACTCCTTGCCGACACCGGTCCGCAGAACTACACCGATGACGGCTTCGGCGTTCACCTGGCCTTCTTCAGCCGCACTCCCGCCGAGGCGAGGATGCGGATTCTGGAAGGCAGGCGACGTCAGGTCGAGGAGCGCCGAGAGGGACTGCGGGAAGCGATCAAGAAGGCCAGCGGGTCACTGGATCGCTACACCAAGCAGCTCCACCAGCTCGGATTGGAATCAAGCGAGCGCGAAGTGCGCTGGCTCAACGAGTTGATTGCGGCGGAGCAATCGACGAAGGCGGCACCACAGAAAGAGGGAAAGAGCGGCCATGAGTGATGTCAACAAGGTTGGATCCGGCGAAGTCCGCGTCGCGATCGTCGGTGTGGGCAACTGCGCGTCGTCGCTGGTGCAGGGCGTGCAGTACTACAAGGATGCCGACGAGAACCAGGTCGTTCCCGGCCTCATGCACGTCAAGTTCGGTTCCTATCACGTGCGCGACGTGAAGTTCGTGGCCGCGTTCGATGTCGACGCCAAGAAGGTCGGCTTCGACCTGGCCGAGGCCATCTTCGCCAGCGAGAACAACACCATCAAGATCTCCGATGTGCCGCCGACCGATGTGACGGTCCTGCGTGGCCCGACCCTCGACGGCATCGGCAAGTACTACGCGATGACCATCGAGCAGTCCGAGGCCCCCGCGGTCGACGTCGTCAAGGCGCTCAAGGACGCCAAGGTCGACGTGCTCGTTTCCTACCTGCCGGTGGGTTCGGAAGAGGCCGACAAGTTCTACGCGCAGTGCGCGATCGACGCGGACGTCGCCTTCGTCAACGCGCTGCCGGTCTTCATCGCCTCCGACCCGGTCTGGGCGAAGAAGTTCACCGACGCCGGTGTCCCGATCGTCGGCGACGACATCAAGTCCCAGGTCGGCGCGACCATCACCCACCGCGTGATGGCCAAGCTGTTCGAAGACCGCGGCGTGGTGCTCGACCGCACCTACCAGCTCAATGTCGGCGGCAACATGGACTTCAAGAACATGCTCGAGCGTGAGCGTCTGGAGTCGAAGAAGGTCTCCAAGACCCAGGCCGTCACGTCGAACCTCACCGGTTCGCTCGCGGGCAAGGTCCACGACCGCAACGTCCACATCGGTCCCTCGGACTACGTGGAGTGGCTCGACGACCGCAAGTGGGCCTACGTGCGCCTCGAGGGTCGTGCGTTCGGTGACGCCCCGCTGAACCTGGAGTACAAGCTCGAGGTGTGGGACTCGCCGAACTCGGCCGGCATCATCATCGACGCTGTCCGCGCGGCGAAGATCGCCAAGGACCGCGGCATCGGCGGACCGGTCATCCCGGCCTCGGCCTACCTGATGAAGTCCCCGCCGGAGCAGATCGCCGACGATGTCGCGCGCACTCAGCTCGAGGCGTTCATCATCGGTGCCGAATAGCTGGAGCGCTGGCGCGCTCGAGCGCGGCCCCTGGGGGGCCGCGAGTTAGCCACCGTTGCTAGAGGCTGCGCCTCGGACGCAACGGCGGCTAACTCGCGGCCGGGCCGCTACGCCGCTGCGCGGCGGACCCTCCTCGAGGTCGGGTCGTTGTGGCTGACTGATCGGCGAAGGCCGGGACTCAGGGTATTACCTTGGGGCCCGGCCTCTTTCGTTGCTCTCAGTCCAGGGAGACGTACACCTCGACCGAAGTCGGGCCGGTGTAGCGCTCCAGCTCCGCCGTGTGCGAGCGGGTGATGGTGCCCGCGTTCTCGGCCTTGATCACCTGGGCCCAGGCGGTGCGCAGCAGATCGTAGGGCTTGTCCGAGACCACGAATTTGGCGTAGCGCCCCGCGGGAATGCGGGTGAGCACGTCGCCTTCGTCTATGTCGTCCAGCCCGGCGACCTCGTAGCCGAGCACGGCCACCGCGTGATCGTTCTGGCCGATATAGGCAGCCGCGCGGGGAACCGGCTTCTCCCGCGACAAATACCGATCCCAGGTGAAATTCACCAGATCAAGATCGCGTGCGGTTACCTCGCGCCCGGCCAGCGGCACCGTGAGACCGGCGATCAAACCGTCGTCGAGGGTGACGATTTCGAAATCCACGGCCATCAGCTGTCCTTCTCATCGATCAGCGAAACGAAGATCTCGACCGTGCGCTCGTCGGGATACTGCTCGCAATCGCCGGTATAGGCGCGCACGAATTCGTCTGCTGCCTCCGCGTCCCACACCTGGCGCCACAGCCCGACGATGGTGTCGCCGAGATTGTCGCCACTGGCCACGAATCGCGCGTAGCGGCCCGCTGGAATCCGGCCGAGTACGTCGCCCGCCTGCAGGTCGGCGAGAGTTTTGCACTCGTAGCCGACGATGTGAGTGAGGTAGGAGTTGATCTCCGGCGCGAAATCGACATAGCCCGTCGCGACCGGCCCCGGTAACGTCCTCGTCCGCAGGTTCGCCCACGCCTCGACCACTTTGGCGCGGCGCGGCCCCTCGACGGCGAGCGCCGGGCTGCGAAGCACCGTGCCCGCGATCAGCGTCTCGGGACGGTCAACGACATTGAAATCCACCTGCGTAGCCCCTATGTCTAGTGTCGTCGCATGTCGGTACCGACCGCACATCCTCCCGTATCGGTCCGACAGGTTCCGCGCCGGGATCATTCGACCCCTGGTCGGGCGGTTCGCGCTCTGGGCAACGATGTTGCCATGTCCCTAGGGTAGCCGGGTGTGGGTGCGCCAACTCGTGATCTATCGCGGCCCTTCACCACCGAGTCCGGGGAACAACTCACCGGGGACCGGTGGGTTGGGTGCGGGCGGGATGATGATCAACGGCGGTGGTGCCGGAGTGTTCGGCGCGTTCGTCGGCGGACCGAAGATGTCGAAGCCACGGCCCTGCGTCGGCGCAGGCCCGGTACCCGGCACCGGAACCAGCGGCGGGCTCGGCAACGGTGGTGCGTCGAACTGTTCGACCGGTGTCCCCGCCAGCGCGGCGTCCATCGACTGCTTCCAGATGTCGGCGGGCAGTCCCGAACCCCACACGGCCCCACCGCGACCGGTGCGCAGCGCCTGGGGCTGCTCGGTGCCCACCCACACCGCGGTGGACAGCGAGGGCGTGTACCCGACCATCCACGCGTCCTTGTTGTCCTTGGTCTCGCCGAGCTGGGTGGTTCCGGTCTTGCTCGCCGACTGCCTGCCGTCGGCGAGCCCGTGGCCGTTGGAGTAGTTGGCGATCGGCAGCATCGCCGAGGTAGTCGCATCGGCGATCTCGGCGGAGATCCGCTGCTCGGGCTCTGAATGTCGCTTGCCCGTCGCGGTTTCCCAGCTGCGGTCGAGCAGCACCCGCCCGTCGCCGGTGCTCACCTTCTGCACGAAGTACGGCTGGTGATAGACACCGGAGGCGGCCAGCGTCGCGTACGCCGACGCCATGTCGATGGGGCGAACCAGGTACTGCCCGAGCACGATCCCGTTGAGCGGGTAACCGTCCGGTTCGGCGAGGGTGACGCCATCGACGCCGGGAATGTACTCGGGGATGCCTGCCAGGTGCGCGGCCTCGGCGATCGAGCGCGGGCCGTCGGCCATCGTCATGGTGAGCCGGTAGAAGCTGGTGTTCAGTGAGCGTTTGAGCGCCTCGGCGAGCGAGCAGCGCCCGCACGAGTCGCCCTCGACATTGGTGATCTCGGTACCGCGGTCGGTGATGGGCGAGCTGTCCATCGCCCGCGTTACCGGAATGCCTTGCCGTTGCGCGGCGACGAGCGCGAAAACCTTGAACGCGGAACCTGTTTGGAGCGGCGCCTGCGCGAAATCGAAGCCGGCCCCGTCCTCACCGCCGTAATAGGCGCGTACCGCCCCGCTGCGCGGATCGATCGACACCACCGCCGAGCGCAGTTCCGGTGGCTGCCACGACAACCGCTCACGCACCGAATCGACCGCGCCCGCCTGCGCCGCGGCGTCGATGGTGGTGATGATCTGCAATGCGCCCGTGTTGATGTCGGCGTCGTCGAGGCCCGCGGCACGCAATTCGCGCAGCACCTGGGTGCGGATATGCCCTTCCGGTCCGAGCGTGGCCGCCTCCACGGGCACATCGTCGAGCGGGATGATCGGCGGGAACACCGTCGCGTCACGGTCGCCGGGCGCGAGCACGCTCATCTCGACCATCCCGTCGAGCACGTATTGCCAGCGCGCCCGCAACTGGTCGAAATGGTTCTCCGGGTCGAGCACCGAGGGCGAGCGGATCACGGCCGCCAGCACCGCGCCCTCGGCGAGGGTCAACGCAGGCACCGGCTTGTCGAAATAGGCCTTGGCCGCGGCCGCGATTCCGTACGCCCCGCGCCCGTAGTAGATGGTGTTGAGGTAGGCGGACAGGATCTCGTCCTTGCTCCACTGCCGTGCCATCTTGGCCGCGATGATCAGCTCCCGCATCTTGCGGGTGACGGTGCGTTCGGAGCTGAGGAAGGCGTTCTTCACGTACTGCTGGGTGATCGTCGAGCCGCCGCCCGCATTGTCCTGACCGGTCATATTGTCGCGGGCGGCGCGCAGGAAGCCGCTGGTCGAGTAACCGGCGTTGGTATAGAAGGTGCGGTCTTCGGCCGCCAGCACGGCGTCACGCACCGGATACGGCACCTCGGTGAGCGGGATGGGAATCCGGTTGCCCTGTGGCGGAATGAATTTCGTCAGCACCGTGGTGCCGTCGGCGGCCAGCACGGTGGCGGGCTGCTCGACCGCGACCTCGGCCGGTTCGGGGATCTCCGAGCTCCAATACACCGCGACGAACAGCAGCGCGGGCACACACACGAAGATCACGAACAACGCGAGCAGCAGCCGCCGGATGCGCTGACCCCTGGTGCGCGGCTTACGTTCGGCGGGCGGTTCGTCGGTGCCGAGCCGTGCGGCCTGTTCCCGCCGCGCGGCTCCCTTGTCACGGGGCCCGTCGGTGGCGGCCAGTCGCGCCGCTTGTGCCCGTCGCGCCGCGCCTTTACTCGGCTTCTGCTCATTCGCCAGTGGATCGCGGAACCCGGCAATCGAGGTGTACGGCGCGTCCGGATCGGAACGGCCGCGCCCGCGCTGGGAGGCCACACCATCTCCTTTCGGAGGGAGCAGAAGAACTCACCTGCACCGACGTCGATATCGGTGCAGGCGACTCTACCCGGCGGTGGCCGCAGTTCCCGGCAGGTCAGCTCTTGACGCCACCCGCGGTGAGACCGGAGATGATGCGACGCTGGAATATCAGCACCATGATCACCAGCGGCACGGTGACGATCACGCCCGCCGCCATGATCGCCGCGTACGGCTGCACCAGCGGGTCGTTGCCCGAGAAACTCGCGATGGCGACCGTCACCGGCTTGGTGTCATCACCCGACAGCAGCCGGGCCAGCAGATACTCGTTGATCGCGGCGATGAACGCCAGGATCGCGGTGGTGAACACCGCGGGCGCGGCCAGCGGCAGCATGATCAACCGGAAGGCCTGGAACTTGCTCGCGCCGTCGATGCGCGCGGCCTCTTCGAGCTCCCACGGCAGTTCGGCGAAGAACGAGGCCAGGATGTAGACCGTCATCGGCAGTACGAACGAGATGTTCGGGATGATCATCGCCTGGTACTGGCCGATCCAGCCCAGATCGGTGAACAGCTGGAACAGCGGCGTCACCAGCACGACGGCCGGGAACATCGACGCCGACAGGATCAGCCCCGAGACCAGGTACTTGCCCGCGAACGTCATCCGGGCCAGCGCGTAGGCAGCGAGCACACCGAGCAGCAGCGCGATGGCTGTGGTCGCCGAACCGATGATCACACTGTTGAGCAGCGCCTTGCCGAAGTCGTTGCCGCGGCTGGTGTCGAAGGCGTTGCGGAAGTTCTCCAGCGTCACGTGGGTCGGCCACGGCGTGCTGTCGAAGGTGTGGGCCGGGTCGCGGAACGCCACCACGGCCATCCAGTAGAACGGCCCGAGTCCCCACACCAGCACGATGGCGACACCGAGATAGAGCCGCACCGTGCCGAACCGCTTGCGCCACGACACCGGCTGCACCGGCACCGTCTTCGACTCGGCGGCGGGTTCTTTCGTCATCGACATGCTCATCAGTTCGCCTTCCGCTGTTCTTCCTGCGTGCGAACAGCGTTGGCGCCGAGCACCTTCACCAGTACGAACGCAACGGCGAAGACGAGCAGGAAGGTGATCACCGACAGTGCCGCGGCGCTGTTGGGACCTTGGCGCACCTGGTCGACCACCAGGATCGACAGGGTGTTCGTCGACGGGTTACCGAGCGTCATGATCGCGGGCAGGTCGTAGATGCGCAGCGTGTCCATGGTGCGGAACAGGACCGCGACCAGCAGTGCGGGCTTGAGCAGCGGCAGCGTGATGTGGACGAACCGCTGCCAGGCAGTCGCGCCGTCGACTTTGGCCGCCTCGTACACGTCGGCCGGAATCACTTGCAGCCCAGCCAGAATCAGCAGCGCCATGAACGGCGTCGTCTTCCACACGTCGGCCGCGATCACCGCGAACCGCGACGCCCACATGTCCGAGGTCCACAGGATGTTCGTGCCGAGCACCCGGTTCACCACGCCGTCGTACTGGAACATGAACTCCCACAGTCGCGCTGTGACCGCGGTGGGAATCGCCCACGGAATCAGCACGGCGGCGCGCAACAGCGCCCGACCGCGGAAGGTCTTGCCCATCACCATGGCCATGCCGAGCCCGAGCAGGGCCTCGATCGAGACCATCACCACGGTGAAGAACAGGGTGATCCCGACCGCCGACCAGAACTGCGAGCCGAGCGTGCCGGTGGGGCACGGCACCGTGCCGTTCAGCGACGCGCACTGCTGCATCAGCCAGTGCGTGTAGTTGCTGAATCCGGCGCTGCCACCCTCGACGAACATCCCGGTGGCCGGGTCGATGCCGGAGTCCTTCGAGAAGGACATCCAGATCGCCTCGACCACCGGATATCCGATGACAACGGCCAGCGCGACGAGCACAGGCGCGACGAACAGCCACGCCTTGCCGGATTGTCGCAGTTCCAGCGCTAGCCCGCGCTGCTTGGCTCCCGAAGGATCCGACACCGTTACTACTCTCCTACGGTCTGGTCGGGTCCGCTGCGCGTACCGCTACGAACCGGCGGTCTCGATGCCCTTTTGCATGCCCGCGACTGCATCGTCGACAGACTTGGCACCGGTGAGTGCAGCATAAGCGTTGTCCTGGATGGCCTTCGACACCGCGGGATAGAACGGGGTCACCGGACGCGGCACCGCGCTGGCGATGGACTCCTTCAGCGCGGGCAGGTACGGCATCTTCGCGATCAGGGCCGGGTCGTCGTAGAGCGAGGAGCGCACCGAGGGCAGCGAGCCCGAGGCGATGATCTGCTGCGCCTCTTCGCTGATCAGGTAGCGAACGAAGTCGGCGGCGGTGGCCTTGTTCTTGGAGAACGCGCTGATCGCGGCGTTGTAGCCGCCGAGGGTCGAGGCGCCGACGCCGGTGTTGCCCGGCAGCGGGGCGACGCCGAACTTGTCCTTCACCGCGGAGCCGTCGGCGTTGGCCTGGCCGTACAGGTAGGGCCAGTTACGCAGGAACAGCAGCTTGCCCGACTCGAACGCGCTCGCGCTCTCACCTTCCTTGAAGGTGATGGCTTCCTTGGGGATGTCACCGTTCTTGTAGGCGTCGACGAGGACCTTCAGGCCCGCCTTCGACTCCGGGCTGTTCACGGTGGGGGTCTTGCCGTCGGCGCCGACGAAGCTGCCGCCGTAGGCGTTGATGATCTCGGAGGTGTTCACGGTCAGGCCCTCGTAGGGGGCGAGCTGACCGGCGTAGCAGCCGATGTTGTTGTCGCGGGCCACCTGGCACTGACCGAGCATCTCGGTCCAGGTCTTCGGCGGGTTGGGCACCAGGTCCTTGCGGTAGTACAGCAGGCCGCCGTTGGTGTTCTTCGGTGCCGCGTACAGCTTGCCGTTGTAGGTGGCGCTGGCCACGGTCGGCGGGAGCAGCGGCGCGGTGTCGATCGCGAACGTGTCCTCGAGCGGCTGGATCCAGCCCTTGGCCGCGAACTCGGCGGTGTTCGGCACGTCGAGGGCGACCACGTCGTAGCCGTCCTGCTTGGCGCGGAAGTGCTCGGCGA
Source organism: Nocardia sp. NPDC059195 (assembly GCF_042754695.1). NCBI lineage: Bacteria > Bacillati > Actinomycetota > Actinomycetes > Mycobacteriales > Nocardiaceae > Nocardia > Nocardia sp. NPDC059195. The sequence continues at coordinate 144,442 of NZ_JBHZBG010000013.1, forward strand.
GGTCGTCGTGCTGCTGGGTGCCGTCGGCGGACTGCTCCTTGAACGTCACCTGCTCGTTCGGGTGCGCGGCGTTCCAGCGGTCGATGAGCTGTTTGACCACACCGGTTTCGGTGGTGTCCTTACCTTCGACGTAGGTGATCGGGCCGCGGCCCGTCAGGTTCTGGTCGAGCGCGTTGCCACCGTCGTCACTGGCGCAACCACTGGCGAACGTCGCGGTGAGCAACGCGATCGAGGCAGCAGCCATCGTCGCTCTGGGGACAAACTTCAAGGCCATCGCAGACACTCCAGGGTCAAGACGTGAGCAGCAGCACACCCGTGCGGTGCACAAGGCAACATACAGTATTCGCGGCGGGCCGGGGCCCGCGTGTTCTCGGCCCTGAGGCCTCGATCTTCCCTCCCTACGGGCACTCCTTCGTCGCACCCTTCGGTCAGTCCAGATCGAGGCGGCCGAGAACGGGCAAAGACTTACACAGTTTTTCTGTCGGCGGGGTGGCTTAGGGTCAATGCTTGTGACAAGTCCTTCGACCGCTGGTATGCCCGATCGGATGCTCACCCGCATCGGTGGTTTGCTGCGCAAGGCCGAGTCGACCGACAACGCGCACGAGGCCGAGGCCTTCCTCGCCGCGGCCCAGCGGCTGGCGACGAAATCCTCGATCGATCTCGCCGTGGCGCGCTCGCATGTGGCCTCACGTGAGCGCAGGTCGGCGCCGGTGCAGCGGATCATCCCGATCGGTGAACCGGGCCGAAAAGGCCTGCGCACCTATGTCCAGCTGTTCGTCGCGATCGCGGGCGCCAACGATGTTCGCTGCGATGTCGCCCGCACCTCCGCCCAGGTCTACGCCTACGGCTTCGCCGCCGACATCGATACCTGTGAAGCGCTGTACGCGAGCCTGCTCATCCAAATGGTGCGAGCCTCCGATCACTACATCAAATCCGGTGCCTACCGCGAGGCCACGGTCATCAAAGTCGTCGCCGAGAAGCGGCTCGGCCGTACCGTTCGCCGACGAGTCGAGGTGCCGGTGGCGGGGGTGACAGCGCGGCTGAACTTCCAGATGGCCTTCGCCGCCCGAATCGGCGCTCGCCTCGCCGCGGTGAAAGCCGAAGTGGTCGCCGAGGAATCCGTCGTCGAATCGACCGGCACCGCCCTGGCTCTGCGCGACAAGGAGGTCGCGCTCACCGACTTCTACACCGCTACCTCCGAAGCGCGCGGAACGTGGCGAGGCCCCCAAACCTCCACTGGTCATTCCGCCGCGGCTCGACGAGCGGGCGACCGGGCGGGTCGCACCGCACGCTTGGGCACCTCGCCCGAGCTCCCCGCCGCTCGCGGAAAGCTCACCGGCAGATGATGGCCGCGCGCCGTCACCAGATAGCGACCACACAGTCGTGCACCGCGGTAAAGGCGCCGTGCGGTGCGGTCGGGCGGTCGATTCGACTTCGGCCCGGATCGGTTAGCCGGGTCGGAACAGTGTGTGTCCGAGGCTGAGTCGGGCCGGCGGCGCGACAGTCAGCGCGCCAAGGTCTATGACGGTGAGCAGTTGGTGCGTGGGGTGTTCGATCGGGCCGACGAGTTCGGGCATCGGACGGTAGAGGTCTACGGCTCGCAGCTGACCCTGCCGGTGGAGCGACGCTTTGCCTCGGTCGAGTCGGTTCAGGTCTATGTCGACAAGGTGTTGGCGCTGAATTGGGTTCGCGCGCAATGGGAACGTGCGGTGGTGTCGATCCGGGTTCGTGCTCGCGGTGGTGCCGCAGCGGCCCATTACGAGCCCGCAACCGCTGTTCTTGCGGTTCCGCTGCACACCGGCTCGACCGCTTGGGCTCTGCGTGAACTGGTGGTCCTGCATGAGCTCGCCCATCATCTGTCGCCCGATTCGGAACAGGCCCCCCACGGTCCCGAATTCTGTACTCGCTATGTTGAATTGGTCGATGGGGTGATCGGTCCGGAGGCTGCTTTGCTCATCCGTGCGAGCTTTGCTGGATGTGGTGTTCGGTTCGGCTAGCTAGTCGCTGGGGCTGGATGTTCGGTAGGGACGCATCAGGTAAAACCAGGCCCGGGCTGTGCACGCAGGTGGGGACGTTTCAGGATTACTCGGCCTGGCTCAGCTGTTCTCGAGTAGGGCGCTGACTCGCTCGTAGCGGCGCAGCCACCAGTCGACTCGGTCGGGATCGGGGTGGCGGTACTTGTCGAGCAACGCAGGATCGGGCTCGGGTGGTGTGGTGGGGACGGGCAACCATCCGTTTACCGGTAGCAGCGACTCCGCGACTAGATCGCCCTCGAATAGTGCGAGAGTGCCCAGGCCGCAGGCGAATTCGAGGTCCGGCAGCGCGCCTGCCAATGCCAGTTGCGCGGATAGTCCGACGCTGGTCTCGAGCGCCGACGAGACAACGGTCGGCAGCCCAGCCGCCCCGGCAACCGCCATCGCCCGCCGCACCCCGCCCAACGGCGTGCACTTCAGCACCGCCACATCAGCGGCCCCCGCCACCGCTACCCGCATCGGATCCTCCGCCCGCCGAATAGATTCATCGGCAGCGATGGGGACCGACACCCGCCGCCGAACCTCGGCCAATTCCCCGATTGTCGGGCACGGCTGCTCGACGTACTCCAAACCACCGGCGACCCTGTCGAGTTCACCGATAGTGCGAACGGCTGTCTCCACATCCCACACCGCGTTCGCATCGACCCGAATGGCTCCCGAGTCCCCGATCGCCTCGCGCACCGCCGCCACTCGCGCCAGATCCTCGGCAAGCGAATCAGGGTGGTCGGCCACTTTCACTTTGGCTGTCGCACAACCGGAGTCCCGAACAATCCTTCTCGCGCGCACGGGATCAACAGCGGGCACAGTGCAATTCACCGGAATTCGATCACGCACCGGCGCCGGCCAGCCGACTGTCACCTGTTCGACAGCGGTAGCCAACCACCCGGCTGCTTCTCGATCGTCATACTCGGGAAACGCGCAGAACTCTCCCCAGCCCAATTCCCCTCGAATCAACATCCCCTCGCGCACAGTGATCCCCCGAAACCGTGTCCGCAACGGAATCGCATAAACAAACAGGTCGGCGCTCACCCGACCGATCGTAGAACTCGCCTGCGCGTGCGTGATTCCGCGGTCGGCTGCACCGCTGGTCGGCAGACCTTCTCGGTGGTGACGGCGTGTGACAGCCGAGGTGAAACGGCGGCGCTCGTGGTGAGCGCCGCCGTTCCGGTTCACCAGCGTTCGATGATGGTGGCGTTGGCGAGACCGCCGGCTTCGCACATGGTTTGCAGTCCGTAGCGCGCTCCGCGCTGCTGCATCGCGTGTACCAGTGTGGTCATCAATCGTGCTCCGGAGGCGCCCAGCGGATGCCCGAGGGCGATCGCCCCACCGTTGACGTTGACCCGGCTCATATCCACACCGGTCTCCTTCGCCCACGCCAGCACAACCGGCGAGAACGCCTCGTTGATCTCGAACAGATCGATATCACCGAGCTCGAGCCCCGCCCGTCGCAGCACCTTCTCGGTAGCCGGGATGACCGCGGTGAGCATGAGCAGCGGGTCGTCGCCCGCGACGGAGAAGCTGTGCAGCCGGGCCAGCGGACGCAGGCCGAGCTGTTCGGCGCGTTCGCCGGACATGATCAGCACCGCGGAGCTACCGTCGCTGACCTGGCTGGCCGAGGCGGCGGTGATCTCCCAGCCGATCTGGGGGAAGCGCGCCGCCATCGCGGGGTCGTAGTACGCGGGCTTCAGTTTCGCCAGCGTATCGATGGTGCTGCCGACCCTGATTCCCTCATCGGTGTTCAGCCCGTTGATCGACGCGAGTTCGTTCGCGAAGAGCCCGTCCTTGGTTGCCCGCGCGGCCTTTTCGTGACTCGCGAGCGCGAATTCGTCGAGCTGGGTCCGCGTCAGACCCCACTTCGCGGCAATGAGTTCGGCGCTGATCCCCTGCGGGACGAGGTCGTCGGGATACCGCTCGGCGAACCCGATGCCCGACAAGTCGGTGGCCCCGACCATGTTGGCGCCCATGGGAACTCGCCCCATCGATTCCACGCCCGCGGCGACCACGATGTCGTAGGCCCCCGCGATAACCCCTTGCGCCGCGAAGTGAATCGCCTGCTGACTGCTACCGCACTGCCGATCCACCGTCGTGGCAGGCACGGATTCCGGATACCCGGCGGCCAGCGCGGCCCGCCGAGTCATATTCGACCCTTGTTCCCCGACCTGGGTGACGATGCCGCCGATCACATCGTCGATCAGCACCGGATCGATCCCGCTGCGCTCGACGACCGCCCGCAGGCTGTGCGCCAGCAGATCAACAGGATGAACGTCGTGAAGTGCGCCGTTCGGCTTGCCCCGCCCGATCGGGGTGCGTACCGCTTCGACGATGACCGCGTCTCGCATGGAAGTCCTCTTTCGACAACACTGACTCTAGTTGACAATAGCCAGCTTAAATCCTAACTATCATCGACTCAAGTCAGATTGGCTATGATGTCTCTCATGGCAGCCGTGATGGAAGGACCTCTGGCCGATCTCAGTAGATGGGACACGGCAGGCTGCTCCATCGCCAGAGCCATGGACCTCATCGGCACCCGCTCCGCGATGCTCATCCTGCGCGAGGCCTACTACGGCACCAGCCGCTTCGACGGCTTCGCCAGCCGAGTGGGCATCACCGACGCCGCCGCCGCGGCCCAACTCCGCAAACTCACCGCCGCGGGCCTCCTGGAAAAACGCCCCTACCAGGAAGAAGGCAAACGCACCCGGCACGAGTACGCCCTCACCCACATGGGCCGAGACCTACTCCCCGCGGTAGTGGCCCTCTGGCAATGGGGCGACACCTACCTCCAGCCGGGCCCCCCACCCCTGCTGCGGGTGGACGCCGAAACCGGCGCCCCGGTCCGCGCCGACCTGCGCACCCCCGACGGCACCGAGATCCCCCTCGAACGCCTGGCCGTCCGGGTCAACCAGGACTACCTCCGCGACCGCGACGAGCGCCGAAAGAAGAAGCTGAACAGCTAGGCGCTGAACACGCCGATGGTCACATCTTCGGTGCCGAGAGCCTGGAACAGGCTGACCCACAACAGCACCACCGGTTCGGTACTGCGGGCGGTGTTCAGGGCGCCGAGGTCGATCAGTTGTTCGTCGGCCCAGCCGAAGGAGTTCAGCAGCTGTGCCACCTGCTTCTTGGCGTCGGCGTCATCGCCGCTGAGAAAGATGTTGTGCTGGCCGGGGATTCGGGTCGGGTCCACCATCACCTGATTGTTGGTGGTGTTGAGCGTCTTCACCACGCGGGTGCCGGGGAAGGCCTGCTGGATTTCCTCGGCGACGCTGCCCGCCTCGGGGACAACGAGTGTGGGTGGAAAGCCCTGTGAGAAGTCGAGTGCGTTGGAAACGTCGACGATGATCTTATCCGCGAGGTTGTCCGCCCCGGCCGCGGTGAGCGCGGCCACCGATACCGTGCCCGACGTGGCGTTCACGATCAGCTCCGCCGCGGCCGCCGCATCGGCGAAAGTGCCGTGTGCCCCACCGGTTTCGGCTGCCCACGCGGCGGCGTCGGCATTGTCGGTCGTGCGCGATCCCATCGTCACGGTGTGCCCGACCTCGACCAGCTTGCTCGCCAGCCGTCGGCCGACCTGACCGGTGCCGAGTACTGCTATGCGCATGTCACTACCTCATGTCGGCGAACCGGCCCGGCGATCACCGGGCCGAGCATCAGCATAGGGCCGGACCAGGTATCGAGCCGCGTGTCTACGCGTACAGCGCAATCGTTAGCGGGCGACTCGATCGACGAGCCGCCCGCGTCATTCGAATCAGCGCAGGCGCTGGCCGTCGACACTGAAGAAATACACGTGTTCGGGGTCGGCCGTCAGGCAGAGGCGTTCGCCCTTGGACGGCGGGTTACGCCAATCCACGCGCGCCACAATCGTTTCCCCGGTCTGGCCGCTGGCACCCGCGGAGACCGCGCGGCCGTAGACGTAGGCGTCGGAGCCGAGCTCCTCCACCACGTCGACCTCCATTTCGAGGCCGCCGTCGCCGACCTCGAGGTGTTCGGGGCGGATGCCGAGCACCACGGAGCCCTCGCCCGCGTCGGCCACCGCGCGCGGCACCCGCACCGGGTACCCACCGATGGTGACGGTTCCGTCGTTGACAGGCAGCGTGAACAGGTTCATCGCGGGCGAACCCATGAACCCGGCGACGAACATGTTCGCCGGATCGCGGTAGAGGTCGCGCGGGGAGGCGCACTGCTGGAGCAAGCCGTCCTTGAGGACCGCGACGCGGTCGCCCATCGTCATCGCCTCGACCTGGTCGTGGGTGACATAGACCGTGGTGGTGCCGAGCCGCCGCTGCAGCTGGGCGATCTGGGTACGGGTCTGCACGCGCAGCTTGGCGTCGAGGTTCGACAGCGGCTCGTCCATCAGGAACACCCGCGGCTGCCGCACGATCGCGCGTCCCATCGCCACCCGCTGACGCTGACCACCGGACAGCGCCTTCGGCTTGCGATCGAGGTACTGCTCGAGGTCGAGCAGTTTGGCTGCCTCGAGCACCCGCTCGTCGCGCTCGGCCTTGGACACCTTGGCCAGCTTCAGCGCGAAACCCATGTTCTCCGCGACCGACATGTGCGGGTAGAGCGCGTAGTTCTGGAACACCATCGCGATATCGCGATCCTTGGGCTCGGCGTGGGTCACGTCCTTGTCGCCGATCCGGATACACCCGCCGTTGACCTCCTCGAGGCCGGCCAGCATGCGCAGCGAGGTCGATTTGCCACACCCCGAGGGGCCGACGAGCACCAGGAACTCGCCGTCGGCGATCTCCAGGTCGAGTGCGTCGACCGCGGGCTTGGTGGCACCGGCATAGAGCCGGGTAGCGCGGTCGAAAGTCACGGTAGCCATGCGTAGATCAACATCCCATCCCGGCAGGAACGTGCCGGACGATCCGAGTAGTGGGTCGGGAGGGATCGTAGCGGCCATCGATGGCTCCGGGTAGCCTCGGTCGCGGAGCCAACCCGAGCCCTCTAGGAGCCAACGGTATGAGTCGTCCGGTGCGTATCGGAGTCCAGCTTCAGCCCCAGCATGCGCCCGATTACGGGCTCATTCGCGATGCCGTATTGCGGGCCGAGGACGCCGGAGTCGACATTGTCTTCAATTGGGATCACTTCTTCCCGCTCACCGGTGACCCCGCGGGCGCGCATTTCGAGTGCTGGACGATGCTCGGTGCCTGGGCGGAGCAGACCGAGCGGGTCGAGCTCGGCGCATTGGTGACCGGCGGCGGCTACCGCAATCCCGACCTGCTCGCCGATATGGCGCGCACGGTGGACAACATCAGCGGCGGCAGGCTGATCCTCAGCATCGGTGCGGGCTGGTTCGAGCGTGACTACGACGAATACGGCTACGAGTTCGGCACACCGGGCAGCAGGCTGAAACTGTTGAAGGACAGCATGTCTCGCATCACGGCCCGCCTCGCGAAGCTGAATCCGCCACCGGTCAGGGAGATCCCGATCCTGATCGGCGGCGGCGGTGAGCGCAAAACGCTGCGGCTGGTCGCCGAGTACGCCGACATCTGGCATTCCTTCGCCGACGCGGCGACCCTGGTGCAGAAGAACAAGGTCCTGGCCGAGCATGCGGCCGACGTCGGCACCGATGAGTCAAGAATCGAACGCTCGGTGCCGTGGCGGGGGCGCGACGGCGCGAAGGCGCTGCACGACGCCGGTGCCACCCTGTTCACCGTCGGTGTCTCCGGTCCCGACTACGACCTCACCCAGGTGCACCACGCCATCGAATGGCGAGATGACGTGAACCCCTCGCTGCTCGAGGGCCTCGCGTAAGCCCGGACCACCCCGTGGCGCCGCGATGCGCAACCTTCGATGTGCAAGGTTGCGACTAGGGTCTATCGGCATGGCAGGTGTACGAACTCGGGCGCGGATCGCTGCCCTCTTGCTCCTCGTCGGTGTCGCGGCGACCGGTTGCGGTGGCTCCGACAGCAGCTCGGCGCGCGATCTCTGTTCCCCACCCGGGCCGTCAGCTGCCGCCGCCGCACCGACCAATCTGGCCGCGGGCGAGACGGCGGGCGCCGACCGCTACACCACCGCGACAACGGCACCGGTCGACTCGATCGACACCGCGAAACTCGGTCTGCTCAACCCGGGCACCCTGAGCGTCGGCACCCTGTCCGACGCGCCGCCGAGCATCTGCGTCAACGGGCAGGGCGTCTTCACCGGCTTCGACAACGAACTGCTCACCGCGATCGGCGCGAAACTCGGTCTGCGCGTTGAATTCTCCGGCACCGAGTTCGCCGGGTTGCTCGCCCAGGTGGCGGGCAAACGCTTCGATGTGGGCTCGTCCAACATCACCACCACCGATGCCCGCCGCGAACTCGTCGGCTTCACCAACGGCTACGACTTCGGCTACTTCTCCCTGGTCGTCCCGCAGGGCAGCGCGGTGAAGGGCTTCGGCGACCTGAACCAGAGCTCGCGCATCGCGGTGGTGCAGGGCACCGTGCAGGACGAATTCGTGGTGAACCAGCTGAAGCTGGATCCGGTGAAGTTCCCCGACTACAACACCGCCTACGCGAACCTGAAGTCCGGCCAGGTCGACGCCTGGGTCGCACCGTCGGCGCAAGCCGAGGGCGCGATCAAGCCCGGCGACGGAATCGTGGTCTCGCAGAACACCTTCAGTCTCGACAACTTCGTCGGCTACGCGGTGGCCGAGAACAACCAGCCCCTGATCGACGCGCTCAATTCCGGCTTGGACGCGGTGATCGCCGACGGCACCTATGCCCGCCTCTACGCCGACTGGGTGCCGCGCGAGCTCCCACCGGGCTGGAAGCCGGGTTCGAAAGCCGCACCCACACCCCAACTTCCGGACTTCAAGGCGCTCGCGGCCGAGAATCAGCCAGGCGAGACCGAACAGGTGGCGCAGAAGTCGACCCTGCAACAGTTGAAGGACACGTTCTTCGACTGGTCGTTGTACCGCAAGGCCTTTCCCGATCTGATCAAGACCGGCCTGCCGAATACCCTGATCCTGGCGGTGGTTTCGGGTGTCCTCGGCACCGTGATCGGCATGCTGCTCGCGGTGATGGGTATTTCCCGCACCCGCTGGCTGCGCTGGCCCGCCCGCGTCTACACCGATATCTTCCGTGGTCTGCCCGCCGTGGTGATCATCCTGCTCATCGGCCTCGGCATCGGTCCGGTAGTCCGCAATATCACCGGCGGTAACCCGTACTGGCTCGGCGCGGTGGCGCTGGCCCTGCTCTCGTCGGCCTACATCGGCGAGATCTTCCGCTCCGGTATCCAGTCGGTGGAGCCCGGTCAGCTCGAAGCCGCGCGCGCCATCGGTTTCGGGTACCGCCAGTCGATGACGCTGGTGGTGATCCCGCAGGGCGTGCGCCGGGTGCTGCCCGCGCTGATGAACCAGTTCATCGCGCTGATCAAGGACTCGTCGCTGATCTACTTCCTCGGCCTGCTCGCCTCCCAGCGTGAGCTGTTCGCCGTCGGCCGCGACCTCAACGCCCAGACCGGCAATCTGTCCCCGCTGGTCGCCGCGGGCCTGATGTATCTGGTGTTCACCATCCCGCTCACCCACCTGGTGAACTACATCGACCAGCGCATGCGGACCGGCAAACCCACCCCCGCCGACCCGATCGAGCAGGCAGTCATCACAGAAGGGCGAGGCGCATGAGCGAGCGTAGCGAGCGGCGGACCAGTGCAGTCATGGCGGAACCGAGCGCCAGCGGGGTGGAGGCATGAGCGCATCGTTGACCGGCACCGGGCTCAACCTGACGCTCGGCAACAATCACATCCTGCGCGGTGTCGATATCCATGTCGAGGCAGGCCACGCCACCACCGTCATCGGCCCGTCGGGCTCGGGTAAATCGACCCTGCTGCGCGTGCTCAACCGCCTGCACGAACCCGATTCCGGTGACGTGCTCCTCGACGGCAAGTCGGTGCTCGAGGACAACCCCGACAAGCTGCGCCAGCGCATCGGCATGGTCTTCCAGCAGTTCAACCTGTTCCCACACAAGACCGTCGCCGACAACATCGTCCTCGGCCCCCGCAAACTGCGCGGCCTGTCCGCCGACGAGGCCCGCGCGCTGGCGATCGAGCAGCTCGAGATCGTCGGCCTGGCCGATAAGGCCGACGCCAGGCCCGCTTCACTGTCGGGCGGCCAGCAGCAGCGCGTGGCCATCGCCCGGGCGCTGGCCATGAAACCGGAGCTGATGTTCTTCGACGAGGCCACCTCCGCGCTGGACCCGGAGCTGGTCAAGGGCGTACTCGCGCTGATGGCCGAGCTCGCCGCCGGCGGCATGTCGATGATCGTGGTGACCCACGAGATGGGCTTCGCCCGCGAGGTCTCCGACAGTGTTGTGTTCATGGATCAGGGCGTTGTCGTGGAGACCGGCACCCCCGACGCCCTGTTCGACGACGCCAAGACCCCACGCCTGCGCCGCTTCCTCGATCAGGTCCTCTGACCAGGTAAGGGGCCTCGCAGCAACGCATGCGCAACTGCTAATGTCAGAAGTGCTTGGAGCTCCATTCGATCAGTACCGGACCGTGTTCCGGGAAACCGGAAAGAGAGAGCCGATGACCACCACGCACGCCGAACATCCGCAGCACACCCACGTCCACGGGCCCACTTGCGGCCACGTCGCGGTTCCGCACGAGGACCACGTCGACTACGTCCACGACGGCCATCTGCACCGCGAACACGAGGGCCATTTCGACGAGTGCGAGAGCTCAGCACACGTCGAGCACACCGCCCACACCCACGAGCACGGCCCCGGCTGCGGGCACGTCGCCGTCCCGCACGGCGACCACGTCGACTACATCCACGACGGTCACCGCCACGCAGCCCACGCGGACCACTACGACGACCATTAACCACTGGGTCCGACCCCGCCTCGGGCGGGGTCGGCTGCCCGTATTACCTCTGGCTCGACGATCGATCGGTTCCCCGGATACTGTCTGTGCCCTGCGGCCTGCGTCACGCCTGCCGATTCATGGATGGGGAATTTTCGGCCGATGGGCAAAACATTCAGGCGCACACTGACTTTCGGTGTCGTTGGCAGCGTGCTGGCCGCGTGCGTCACCACCTTCGGCGCGGGCAGCGGCCTGGCCGAGGGGCGCGATCCGATCATCGAAACCAAGCAGCTCCTCGCGACGCCGACCACCGCGAACGGCTCGAACATCATCTCGAGCAGGGTCGATGATCGAAATCTGACCATGTTGGTCTTCTCCGCCGCGATGAACAAGCCCGTTACCGTGAAGGTGCAGCGCCCCAAGGACGCCTCTGTGCCGCGCCCGGCGCTCTACCTCCTCAACGGCGCCGGTGGCGGCGAGGACCGCGCAACCTGGTGGCAGAACACCGATGTCGGTGATTTCCTCGCGACCAAGGACGTCAATGTGGTGATGCCGATCGGCGGCGCCTGGGCGTACTACACCGACTGGCAGCGAGACGACCCCGCGCTGGGCCGCAACAAATGGCGCACCTTCCTCCTCGATGAACTTCCACCCCTGGTCGACGCGGCCCTCGGCACCAACGGCGTCAACGCCATCGCCGCCAATTCGATGACCGCCACGGCCGTCCTGCAATTGGCGCAGGCCAGGCCGGGCTTCTACCAGTCCGTCGCCGGCTACAGCGGCTGTGCGCAGATCTCGGACCCGATCGGCAAGCAGTTCACCAAGCTGGTCGTGGAAACCTACGGTGGGGGCGATGTCACCAATATGTACGGTGCCGACGACGACCCTGCCTGGCTGGCCAACGACCCCGTCGTCCACGCCGAGAAACTGCGTGGCACAAGGCTGTTCGTCTCGGATGCCTCCGGTCTGCCCGGCCCACACGACCGCATCGACGACCCGTACATGATGAATCCGACACCGTTCGGCCTGGCCAATCAGCTCGTCGTCGGCGGCGTCATCGAGGCGGCGGTCAACTGGTGCACCCGCAATCTCGAGTCCCGGCTCGGCGAGTTGGGGATTCCCGCGACCTTCGACCGTCAACCGAGCGGCACGCACTCCTGGGGCTACTGGCGAGACGCGTTCTACCGGTCGTGGCCGGTGCTGTCGGCAGGCCTCGGGCTCCCCGAGTAGACGGACCTTACTCGCGCTGCGTCGTAGGTTGCACCGGCGCCGGGTCGGCCGAGGATCTCCGAGCGCTTTTCCGCCCAGCTCTTTCGTCTGCTTGTTCCGCCGCTTCCGGACCGGGGCTCGACCTCTTTGTCCACAATGCCGATCGTATGCCGGTCAGCCGGTGACGGTGGCGAAGGCGGCCCACAGCAGGGGTGAGTTCTCCGGTGTCGGGGTGTCTCGCCAGGCGGCCAGTCGCGACCTTTGCCAGGTCAGCAGGGTGGGGATGGGTGTGGGTGAATCGTGGGCGGTGTCCACGGCGCAGATGGCCGATTGCAGGGGGTAGGTCGTGGTGGGGGTGAGGGTGTGGAAGGCGTGGTCGGTGGGGAGGGGCCAGCGGGTGGCCGTCACCAGTTCCGCGCCCGCTGCCATGGCGGCTGTGGTGAGGCCGAGGGCCTCGGTGAAGCGCAGGTCGCCGCCGCTCTCGCAGGCGATGAGGGCGACGCGGCTCGGCATCGGCCAGAGGTCGCGGCCCGATGTCGGGGCCGGGTCGAGGGAGTGGGTGCCGAGTAGGAGGTCTTTGGCCGAGAGGGGGCGGTGGGTGCGGTTGGTCGCCGCGAAGCCGCGGGTGTCGGCGGTGCAGCTGAGGTGGAGTTCGGCGTGTTCGCTCTGGCCGGATTCCGGTGCGGGGGCGGTGACATGGCCGACGTAGACGAGTCGGCTCGCACCTGCCCGGAGAACTTCGGACAGCCAGGCGCGGTCGGTGTCGGCGCGACGGAACAGCTCTACAGGATTGTCGACGCGGGGGACTACGCGATCGCCGTAGCGGTCGAAATGCTGGGCCACCAGAGATTCCCCGATCGGTCGGCCGAGCACCGATCCGAGCTCTGAGTCGGCGCGGAATCCGGGTACCCGAGGATCTAGTACCGCGACCACCGGTAGATCGCGAGTGTCATTCCAGTGGCGCACGATTCGCTGCGGTGCGTGCACCACCGACACCGGCGCGAGCAGGCTCACGTCGGCGATGTCGAGCAGCCGGATCGCGGGATCGGGGGCGATGATCTCCCACGGCACCTGCGCCAGCCGCGGCGAAGGCTGAATCCGCAGATGCGGCCGAATCCCGCGCTGCGAGAGTTCGTGGAGCTGCACCGCCAATCCATACGGCAACAGTGTGCGTGACAATGCCTGCGCCAGAGTGCTTTCCGCAGTTGGGTCGACCAGTGCGCCCTCGGTCATCACGCGCCGCAGATCCTCGGACCGGGTGGGATCGGGCACCGCCCCGGCCAGCATCCGCAATGTCTTACGCACCTGATCGCGTGGCAGCGTCGCTACTCCGCGTGCGAGCACATCGTCGACCCATCGCCACGACACGTAGACATCGCCCGCGTCAGCCATTCTGACGAGCGCGGTCGGTGTGTTCGGGGCAGGTGGTTGGGCGATCACAGCGCGACTACCCGTTGGTCGCGGACCGCGCGGCGGTACCGTTGTTCGGCGTAGGTGATGAAGTCCGCCAGCACTATTCGATCGCCGTCGGCGAGTCGAGGCGGGAGTGCGACAGGGATTCCCGCCGCTGCCGCCACGTTGGCGAGTGCGGCACCGAGTTGTAGTGCGGGCGTGGTTATCTGCTCGGCCGGGATGGGATCGAGTAGTTCGAAATCAAGGCTGGGTGTGTCCGCGTCGGTGTAGGCGGCCAGGTCGAGAGTCGTTCCAGCGCACTGGGTATCGATCAAGTCGCTGACCAGTTGGCCGTTGCCGGAGCGGGCGGCGCAGTGGAAGGCCAGGCGCATGGCCGGTTCGGCGACAGTGCGGTGCCAGTGTGCACGCTGGTTGCCGTTGGGGAGGGTGTGGCGGACGGCGTCGATGGCGAGGGCGGCCGGGACCGACAGGGAGACCGCGCGGGCCAGGAGCGCCGGATCCGGTTGTGCTGCTCGGTCGATCGAGGCGCAGAGGAGTTCGGCGTGCCAGTAGTCGAGTTGGGCACAGTGCAGCCCGAGCCCGTGGTCGGCGTAGACCGAGAACGACGCGTCGAGTAGCTCTTCGGCGACAGCGAGATCATCTTCCGCACCGGCGAGGGTGGCCAGGCGCAGTCGAACGTCCGCCGCGTCCACCACCGCGCCGGTGGCGTCGAACCGTTCCAGCGCGCGCTCGTAATGGCGACGCGCCGTGGTGAAGTCCTCCCGGCGTTCGGCAAGAAAGCCCATTGTCTTGGCCCCGATCCCGGACCAATGTCCCAATTCCCCGGCCTCGAAGAACTCCTGACTGGCCAGCAAGGGCTCTTCTGCCTCGTCGAAACGCCCCGCACGCACCAGCATGGTGGCCAGATTCTGCCGCGACTCGGCCACTGAGGCCTCCTCGCCCGCTGCGGCGAAAGCGGCCACCCCCTGCCGGGCGAAGTCGATGGCCAGTTCCCATCGCCCGGTTTCGAACGAGCAGGCGGCCAGGTTCATCAACGGGTGACCGGCCAGCTCCGGCGCGAAACGTGCTGTCACACCGAGAGAGTCGCCTGCCAACTCACCGGCCCGCGCCCACTGCTGCCGGTGCAGCGCTACCGCTGTCAGCGACAGCAGGCACGCCACCCGCAACAGCCCCTGATCGGTACTGTCGGCAAGCAGCGCGCGCGCCTCCTCGAGCACATCCTGCGCGGCATCGAACTCGCCCAGGTGCTGGAAAGCCTGCGACAAATTCACCAACGCCGCAGGTCGCTGATGCGCGGCGTCTTCGGGCATCTCAGCGAGTGCCGTCCGGAACAGCACCACCGACCGCCGGTGATCCCCGAGCTCATCGGCCATACTCGCGGCATTGATCAGCGCCGCGCTCCGCAACCGCGGTGCCGCACCGTCGGCCGCCTGCTCGAAGATCTCCAGCGCCGCGACCACATCGCCACGCTGATACGCCGCGTACCCCGCGGTGAGCTGCGCATCGTCTTGGTCCGACGTTCTACCTGTTGCTGCCATCTATCTGCTCCTGATCCGCGTGGGGTGCACACTTTTCGCTGAATGAGCAGCGCAGGTTTCGCGGTCGAGGTGCAGTCCGCCCGCAGGCATCAGAAGTCCTCGTCCGATTCGGCTGCGGACGTTTCGGCGCTCAGGCGTGGGTCGCCGGTGGGTTCGGTGAGGCGCAGCCGGGCGAACCGGCGGATTCGATCGCGAGCCGCCGACTCGTCCACCGGGTCGGCCGGACCGACACCCGGGACGAAAACGATGATCTCAGGCGGTATTTCAGGTGTACCGAGGATTCGCACCGCTCCCGTCCAGGAGTCTCCGCTCAGGCGTAATGGCGTAGTGAACTCTGCGTCGGCGTACGTCGATGGCGCCGCTGGGTTGTGCCCCGCGCGTGCGGGTTGCGCGTCGGCCGACCGCACCCACGCGTACGGGCGAAGATGTTCGGGGATAATGCCCCGACAATCCGGCGCGGCAACGACACTGACCCGCACCGTCGATACCCCGGCCGCCCGCGTCACCTGCCACGACACCGCGTTCTCGCCCGCGTCGAGAATGCCGGGCGGACAACGCCGCCAGTCCCAGCCCAAGCTACCCCGCGCGACGATCAGCCCGTCGGCCGTATCCGCGCCGCCGGCCGCCAACGCGTAATCCGCGGCACGACCGCGTGATCGACCGATCGATGCGGAATCGCCATCGAGTCCGAGGCGGTCCGATATCCCGAAGTCACCCGATGACCCCGGCATCGATCCACGAATCCCCGACCCGCCCCCCGGAGCTGCGCCGCCGGAGGTCTCCTCTGCTTCGCGGCCTACGTAGGGCCCCACCGCACTGGATCGCTCGTCGAACATCATCTCGCACCGCTCGGTGAGCACCTCGATCTCCTCGAGCAGCAGCCGCGGATTCAGGGCCGCAATCCCGTCGACAGTCGACGCGGGCCACCATCGACTTGCCCAGTGCGCGTAAGCAAGTCGACGGAGTGCTGCCACCGTCTCCGGCTGAGCAGGCGAGGCTGCCAGTGCTCGGGGATTGTTGTCAGCGACGGCCACGGCGACTTGCTCGCCGTACACCGCCCACACCCAATCATGTGCCGCCGCAACATCATCGAGCACCGCCGCCGGCACCATCCCGCCATCGAGCAGGCTCCAAGTCAGGTGTCCCCCAATAACTTCGAGCACCAGCACATCGAGCCCTGGCGCGCCATCGGTCACCAGTGGCGCCCCCTCGGGAGCGATGACGAGCAGGCCCGGGTCCGCATGGCGCAGATGGACGACAGTCATCAGCTGGCCCTCGCTTCCGCAACGGCCGCGGCGTCGGCGGTCAGCGCCTGTTTGACCCGCGCGCGGTGATCCAGCATCACCGACCGGGCGACACCATCGAGCAGATCCCACAGCTCACCGGGCTCGTAAATCGGCATCTCCCGTACATCCCGCCCGTGCAATCGCACCCACAACCGGCGCAGATACGGCCGCCACGGGGTGCGCAACTCGGCCGCGACCGCCGCCAGCGGATCTACCCCGTCGACCACATGCACCGCATACCGCCGCGCCTGCAGCACATACCCTTCTCGCCGCCACCGGCTGTTGACCACGTGGTGCGCACGGGAGGTCATCGCGCCAGGCTCGACCACCTGGTGCGAGTCCGCCTTCCGCGGTTCGTCGCCGCGGGATTCGATCGAAGTCGGTGATGCGCCGGAGTTTTCCGACCTGCCCGGGGCGACTTCGTCGAGCATCGGTGAGAGACCGAGCGCCAGTTCACAACCCGCTGCAGCGGCAACCCGCAACGATTCATCCAGCAACCCCCACGGCGAACAACTGCGCGAGATCTCACGCGTCACCAGCTCTGGAATCTCGGGCAGGTCGGTCCGATCGAGACTGCCCTGCAACACCGTGAACACCCGCTCGTAGACGGTTCGGTCGAACGGCAGTCCGAGATTCGAGGTCGACGCGGACGCGCCCAGTTCGGGTCGCTGAGGGCTCGAATGCGTGGTGAGTCCCAGGTGATCGGCACCGTCGGCTGGATGCTCCAGCCACAGGGCGATCCCGCGATGGGTGCCGGCACGGTCGTCGACGATGTCATCGAACAGCGGCCCGGCATCTGCCGGATCCCCTGCGCGGGCCAGCGTGCACGCTTCGAGCAACTCGGTCAGTTCGGCGGCCAGATCACGAGCGCCGTAGGGCGCGAGAGGCCGTCGCGCCCAGGCGACCTCCAGCAGCTCGGCCAGCTCGGCCGCTCGATGTGGCGCGGTCACATAGCTTTTCAGGGCGGCGGTGGTGCGCCCGCCCGTGCTCTCGTGGACTTCTCGCAAGGTCGCCTCGGCCCGCGCTCGTCCGTCACCCGTCGGAGCGCCCCACACGGTCGCGAGTTCGAAGCAGCGCTGGAAGTACAGATCCTGTGCGTTCCCCTCGGTGATCCGCAGCGCCCGCCGTGCCTGCTTCATGACCACAAACCACGCCGCACATGCCCGCAGCGCATCGGAGCGCGCGTGCACGAGCGCGGTGAGCAACGTGATCCCGTCCTCATCGAGCACGCTCGAGGCCAACACCGGGTGCTGCATCGGCCGAAGCACCAGCGGATCCAGAATCAACTTCACGGTCCGCCGCAACGGTCCGCCATCGGCCCCACTCAACGCGTCGACACCGTCGAGCCCCCGCCACACCTCATCGAGCACCATGGCGCGCGGTCTCCGCATCCGACCAGGTTATAGGTATTTTCGGCGGTCGGTGCGGCGGTTGCGAAGCCTGAAAGTTGGGATCGGTAGGCGGCGCGGGATTTCTACCTTTCTCTCAACGGGTTATCAACCCGCCGATACCGAGTGAAACGGAACCATCATGAACACCAAGCTGATCGCCGCCCTCGCCGCTTCCGCCGCCGCCACCGCGCTGTTCGTCACCGGTTGCAGCGACGACGCGGGTACCGCCTCCCCGAGCACGCCCGGATCGGCGGCGCCCGCCCCGGCCGCGGGTAAGTCCACCGCCAGCGTCGACGGCAAGGACTTCACCGCGAAGTTCGACACCACCTGCGCCAAGCAGGGCGGCACCCTCGCCCTCGCGCTCACCGACATGGCCAACGCCACCTACGGCAGCCTCTCGGTCAGCGCGTCGGTCGAAGGCGAGAAGGTCCAGGCGGTCGCCATCGGCGGTAGCCAGGGCGGCGCCAACGGCCTGCCCTACGCCGTCGGCTACGGCAACGGCCAGCCCGGCGGCTCCGCGACGCTGGCCAAGGACGGCAACACCTACCGCATCACCGGCGAGGGCATCAGCGCCGACATGACCAACCCGCTGGCGGGTCCGTCGACGGTCGAGTTCGACATCACCTTCGCCTGCTCCACCATCGTCGGCGCCTGACCTCATCTGCGACCCGGGCACACACCGCAGTTCTCGGCGCGCCTCCGCCTCTGGACTGACCGGAGGGTGCGACGAAGGAGTGCCCGGAGGGAGGGAAGAGGCGGAGTTAAGCGCCGAGAACCGCGGCACCAGCCGCAATTAGACAAGGAGAAATCATGAAATCCAAGCTGCGTGCGGCCGCGGTCGCCTTCGGAATCCTCGCCATCGGCTACTACCTCTACTACGGAATCACCTACACCCCTGACGAATACACCGGCACGATGCTCGGCTGGGTCGGTCCCCAGATGGCCCTGCCGATCATCGCGTTCACCATCGTCCCGATCGTCTTCGCCTTCACCGGCGACGGCATTCTCCAAGCCTTCACCGGCCGCAACAGCAGCGAGTTCCGCGACGCCGCCGTTGGTATCGGCACCATTACCTCGTTCCGTCAGACCGGTGTCTCGGTGAACGACCAACCCCAGGTCAAGATCGCCTTCCGGGTCGAAGGCGCCGATGGGAAGGTCTTCGATTCGCACGCCAAGATGATTGTCCCGCTCACCGAACTGGCACTGCTCCAGCCGGGCGTAGTCCTGCCGGTCCGGTATCTCCCTGGCCGCACCGACAAGGTCGAGGTCGACCGCTCCGGCGACAACGGCGCCGCCCAGCGGGCGATGAACGAATCGCTCATCCGCAAGGGCATCACCACCCGCGGCAAGCTCGACATCGCCGAACGCGGGCTGGCCGCCCAGGCGGTGGTCCGCAGCCTCGACGTCCCCGGTCGCATCCGCGGCGGCTACACCGAGATCGCGCTCGGCCTGGTGGTAACCCGGCCCGACGGCACAACTTTCGAGACCCGCGCCGAGAAGTACCTGCCCCCGTCGGCGGTCGGGGCGGTGCAGGTGGGCCGGATCGTGGCTGTGCACTACCTGCCCGGCAACGAGCAGGAGGTGGTGATCTCCCTTCCGGTCAACGCCTGATGACAACCTCATACGCGCTCGGCGCGTGCTATCGCTGATCCATCCGTGATCGGTCACAGCGCGCGCCGAGTTTTGGTCATCCGTTCATCTACGCGTTCCCGATGGCTCGCTTGGGCTGCTTACGGTGCCCGAAGTCCGTTCTACTCAGGAGTCACCGTGAGTCCGAAACCGCTCGCCCTGTTCGTCAAGCACGACGGTCAGTCGGCACGCGCCGCCCTGACCTGTGAATACAAGTGCGGCAACGCCTGCTTCCACGAGGTGCCCAACACCTCCGGCGGTGAGTACTTCGGTGACATCGTCGCCGGGCTCAACCGTCGTGGCCTGATCAAGGGCGGCGCCGCCGTCGTGCTCGGAGTCGGCGCGGTGAGCGTGCTGGCCGCCTGTGGCGACGACAGCTCCGGCACCGGCTCGAGCCCCACCGGCTCGCCCGGCACCGGCACCGGTTTCACCGCCGTCGCGCCGAACAAGGAAGACGCGCTGGTCATTCCGGCGGGCTACGAGCAGTCGGTGCTGATCCGCTGGGGTGACGCGGTCATCGAAGGCGCACCGGCGTTCGACTTCGACAAGCAGACTGCCGCTGCCGCGGCCAAGCAGTTCGGTTACAACTGCGACTTCGCCGGTCTGCTGCCGATCGAGGGCCAGGCAGACAAGTACCTGCTGGTCGTGAGCCATGAGTACAGCACCGAGCCGATGATGTTCCGCGGCTACAAGAAGGACGCGCCGACCCGTGAGCAGTTCGACATCGCGCTGGCCTCGCACGGCCTCAGCGTCGTCGAGGTGCACGGGCAGTCCGGCTCGGGCCAGCTGAAACCCGCGTTCGGCAAGTACAACCGGCGGATCACCGCGACCACCGAGTTCGAGGTCAAGGGTCCGGCCGCGGGTAGTGCGCTGCTGAAGACCAAGGCCGACCCGACCGGCACCAAGGTGCTCGGTACCCTGAACAACTGCTCTGGCGGTGTAACCCCTTGGGGCACCGTGCTTTCGGGCGAAGAGAACTTCAACCAGTACTTCGGCAACGCCGCGAGCGTCACCGAACCCGCCGCCGCGGCGCGCCTGAAGCGCTACGGCATCGAGGGCGCGGCTTCCGAGCGCAAGTGGGAGAGCTTCGACCCGCGCTTCGATGTCGCGGCCGAACCCAACGAGGTCAACCGTTTCGGTTACGTCGTCGAGGTCAACCCGTGGGACGCGAGCTCGGCTCCGGTCAAGCACACCTCGCTCGGCCGGTTCAAGCACGAGGCCGCCACCATCCACGTGACCGGCGACGGCAGCGTCGTGGCCTACAGCGGTGACGACGAGCGTTTCGACTACATGTACAAGTTCGTCTCCACCAAGAAGGTGCAGCCGGGCGTCGGCGCGTCGAGCATGCGCCACAACATGACCATCCTCGACGAGGGCACCCTGTACGTCGCCAAGCTGACCGGCGATCACGCCGCCGAGATCGACGGCTCCGGCAAGGTTCCCAACGGCGGCTTCACCGGCAAGGGCCAGTGGATTCCGCTGCTGGAGACCGGTGCCGACGGCAAGGGCAAGTCCCTGGTCGACGGGATGTCCGCCGAAGAGGTCGCGGTGTTCACCCGCCAGGCCGGTGACAAGGTCGGCGCCACCAAGATGGACCGTCCCGAGGACTTCGAGACCAACCCGAAGACCGGCAAGGTCTATGTCGCGCTGACCAACAACTCCAACCGCGGCGCCGACGGCAAGCCGGGTGTGGACGAGGCCAACCCGCGCAAGCTGAACAAGAACGGCCAGGTCCTCGAGCTCACCGACAACCACACCGGCACCGACTTCACCTGGACCCTGCTGCTGGTCTGCGGTGACCCCACCACCGCCGACACCTACTTCAGCGGCTTCGACAAGTCCAAGGTCAGCCCCATCTCCTGCCCGGACAACCTGGCCTTCGATCCGTACGGCAACCTGTGGATCTCCACCGACGGCAACGCGCTGAAGTCCAACGACGGCCTGTTCTCGGTGGTCCTCGACGGCCCCAACCGCGGTGAGACCAAGCAGTTCCTCACCGTCCCCCGCGGTGGCGAAACCTGCGGCCCGATCATCACCGAGAAGCAGGTCATCGTCTGCGTGCAGCACCCCGGTGAGTCCGACGATGCTTCCATCGACAAGCCGCTGTCGAACTGGCCCGACGGTGGCACTGCCCAACCCCGCCCCTCGGTCGCGGTGGTCTGGAAGAAGAACGGCGGTCGTATCGGCGTCTAGCCGACCACCGATCCGCTGATGAAACCGCTACTCGGCTGGGCGAGTAGCGGTTTCGTCATTTCACGGTCGATCTCGGGGCGGCGCCGGTCGCCCGAACAGCACTTATCGCTTTTGTGGGCAATCACAATCTGCTCTGCCTTTTGTAACACGTGTCACTTGCGTGGGTAGGCTGCGGCAGATTGCTGCCACAGGTGCAGCGGGTTAGTGGGGCTTTGAAATGCGCGCATGGGTCAACAGTGTTGTTGTGGCGCTCGGTACGGTTTTCGCGCTGGCGGCAGGGCCTGCCGCAGCGCAACCGCAGGAACCTGCGACGGGGCCGCTGCCGGTGCCTTTCGATCTGGGGGCCGGCATCCTGCCCGCCGGCCTGTTTCCCGCCCAGGCACCGCCGGGCGCCAACGACTGGAACTGCCGACCCAGCGCCGAGCATCCGAATCCGGTTGTGCTGGTGAACTCCACGTCGACGTCGCAGGCGATCGCGTTTCAGGCCGGGGCGCCCTACCTGAAGAACAACGGCTACTGCGTGTTCACCTTCAACTACGGCAACCTGGCCTGGCTGCCCGGCCAGATCCCGTTGCAGGCTTTCGGTGACATCCGAAGTTCGGCGCGCGAGTTGGCCGTCATGGTCGACCGGGTGCGCGCGGCTACCGGCGTCGAGAAGGTGGACCTGGTCGGCCACTCCCAAGGCGGCGGAATCATGCCGCTGTACTACCTCAACGTGCTCGGCGGTGACGCCAAGGTCGACAAGATGGTCGGTATCTCGCCCAGCAATCACGGCACCACGTTGAGCACGATCGCGTTCCTGCGCAGTTTCATCCCGCCGGTGGGGTGGTGGATCTACGACGGTCTCGGCGCTGTCGCACCCGCGCTGACCCAGCAGGCGATCGGCGACGGATTGTCGGCGGAGATCTACGGCAACGGTGACACGCGCCCCGGCGTCACCTACACCACGATCGTCACCAAATACGACCAGATCGTGACCCCGTACGACCAGCAGTACCTTTCCGGTCCGAACGTCACCAATATCACCCTTCAGGACGGGTGTTCGATCGACATGTCAGAGCATCTGGCGACCATGTACAGCGAACGAGCGTGGCGCTTCGTGCTCAACGCGCTCTCGCCGAGCACGGCTACTCCGGTGCCGTGTATGGCAGTGAGCCCGTACTTCCCCAACGTTCGTTGACAACCTAGCTGCTGCCGAACAATCCCGACATGTTGGCGAAGCGGGCCAGGTCGCCCTGGGCTCCGCTGTAGATGTTGACGTCGGTGGCGCCGCCGATGCCGGGGACGGCGCCGCGGTCGGTGGTTTGCCAGAAGGTCCAGGTGGGCCAGTTGCCGGGGACTTCGGGCTGATCGTTGCCGCTGTAGTCGGCGATCCAGAGCGGGTATCCGGTGAAGACGCTGGTGTCGGCCATCGCGGTCTTCCAGAAGTTCGGATACGTGTAGATGATCGGGGTGCGGCCGGTGAGGATTTGCAGGGCGTCGAGGTAGCGGTGGGTCCAGTCGATGAGGTCGGCGGGGGCGAGGCCGCCGGAGGTTTCCAGGTCGAGCACCGGTGGGAGGTCGAGGGGGCCGTTCTGGCCGAGGACCGTCGCCGCGTACATCGCGGCCTGCGGTTCGGGCGGCAGTTCGGGGCGGGCGAAATGGTAGGTGCCGCGCGCCACCCCGGCGGTTCGCATCAGAATGCTGTCCTGCACGAAGTACGGATTGACGTAGTGCAGGCCCTCGGTGGCCTTCACCATCGCGAACTGATGTCCGGCCGCGCGCACCGCGTGCCAGTCGATCATCCGGCCGTCCACATGCTGCCAGGACGACACATCCGGCCCGCTGGGCTCCGCCTGCGCGGTGGCGGGGAGCGCGCAGGCCAGGGCGACTAGCACAACACAACCGCGAACCGTCGAACTCCAGCGCTTGGTGTCCATGGTCGTCGACCGTAGTGGCTTGTTGCTGGTGTGACCAGTGGTGCTGGTGGGTGTCTGTGAATAGTTACCGTGTCGGCCCGAGCCCGTATCTTGGTGCGGACATCGGCTGACAGGGAGTGGTAGGCATGGCGCGCAAGCGTGAGGTGCGGTTCGAGCCTGCGGTGGCGAAGCCGGGGTCGTTGCGCCCGGCGGTCTCGCCCGGCGACGACCCGATCGACGAACTGAGCGTGACCGACGTCGAATATCGCGACGCGGATTTCGCCGAGCTGCACGTCTCCGGCGTGAGCGTCGAAGCTTGCCTGTTCGAGAGCGTTCGGTTTCCGAGCACCCTGCGCCACAGCACCATCGCCGAATCCACGCTGCGCGTCTGTGATCTGGCCAACGTGCAGGCCGACGATTCCTCGATGATCGAAACCCTGATCGAACACGGTCGTCTCACCGGATTGTCCTGGACCGCAGGTGTTCTCCGCGACGTGCTGATCGAGTCCACGCGCGCCGACCTGTCCTCCTTCGCCCAATCACGGATGCGCACAGTGGTTTTCCGTGACTGCGACCTACGCCAAGCCGACTTCCAGAGCGCCGAGTTCCGCAATGTCCGCTTCGAACGCTGCAACCTCGTCGGTGCCCGCTTCACCGGCGCGCGCATCCAGCAGAACCTCCGCTTCGAAGACTGCGACCTCACCGGCATCTACGGCATCACCGCGTTGCGCGGTGCCACCATCAACGGCGGCGACCCGGAAGGACTGGCGTCGACGCTCGCGCGCGAACTCGGCATCACCGTCGAATGGCACACCGACGTCGGCGAGAACTAGCCGAGCCAATCGAGAACCGAAGCGGCGGTCCATGATTGCTGCATGCTGCCGAGCGGAGCACCGGTGAACGGCTCGTAGTACTCGGCGAAACTGCCGTCGCTGGCCTGGCGCAAACCTTCGGCGCGGAGCATATAGGAGCGCTCGGCCCAGCCTCGGCGGGCGAAGGCCCAGGAGAACAGCCAGCTCATCACCGGCCAGACCGGGCCGCGCCAGTATTCGCGGGGGCGGAAGTCTCCGGAAACGGGGGAGGTCGATGGGGGCAGGGCGTAGCGGAGGTCGGGGTGCCCACAGAAGCGCGGGCCTTCGAAGGTGTTGAGGAGGGCGCGCTCGGCGTGGCGGGACAGCCCGCCCGAGATCAGCGGCGCGAACATGGCCAGGGTTTCGGTGCTGATCCAGCGTTGCAGGCGGACATCGTAATCCCGTGCGGCGCCGGTCCTTTCGTCGGTGGTGGCGACAACCCCCTGACGGAAGCGTTCGGCCCAGCCATGGAGTTCCCGGACGTCGGCGTGTGGTTGCTTGTACTCCTCGCCGATGTCGGCAAGCACCTCGCAGGCCAGCGCGAAGATCGCCGAGACGAACACGTCCTCCACGGCGAAACTCATCACCGAGGTGAGCTGGAAATCGTCGTAGTTCGCGCGCCGCATCTGTTCGACCAGCCACAGGTAGCGGTCGTATTCGCGGTCGCTCGGACGCTGGGTCGGGTCGGAGACGATCGAGGTGTCCGCGCGGCGATACGGCGGAAGATCGGTCCCCGGAACAACATTGGCGTAGGCGCGGTCCCAGCGCGGCGAGTTGTCCATCCCGGATTCCCAGCCGTGGTACAGCGTCACCCGCCCGGTTTCCTTGGGGTCGCGGGCATGCGCGAGCCAGCGGTGCCAGCGCACCAGATCAGGCCAGCGCCGGTTCAGGAATTCCTCGGCGACGGCGCGGGCGGAGCGGCCGTGCCTGCGGGAATGGTCGAGGATGCGCTGCACGGCGATGGCGTGCACCGGCGGCTGGGTGATGCCGGAGGTGTCGGGTCCATCGGGTGCGTTCGCGGCCAGCTTGCGGCACTCCCAGCGCGCGGGCCCGGGGAAATACCCGTCGACACCGTTGGCGAAGACGATGTGCGGGATCATCCCGTTCTTCCACTGCGCCGACAGCAGCGTGTCGAGCTCGACCACGGCCCGCTCCACGCTCAACGGCGCCAGCCCGACCGCGACGAACGCCGCGTCCCAGCTCCACATGTGTGGGTAGAGGCGGGGCGCGGCGCTGGTCATCGTGCCCAGGTCGTTGCCGCGCAGGAGGTAGGCGGCGCGGGCCGCGAGCTGCGTCGGGGTGAAACCTGGGTCGGTCATCTCTCTATTCTGCGGCGGAGCAGGCCCCAAGGCATCTCGGCGCAGTGTGACGATCAGTACCCGGCTTGACGCGGCGTGTTCTGGGCGGCCGATCCGACTGAGCTGAGCATGGTGGTGATGCACAGGCCGACCACCAGGTTGATCGCCGCGGTCGCGATCTTGGCGTCCAGATCGGCGACCAGCGTGAACGGCAGAATCACCGCGACGGCCGTGAGGAGCAGGCAGATCCAGGTGAAGAAGGTGAGCGGGCTCGGCATGGCCAGCAGCAGCACCATCAGCAGGGCCGTCGCCAGCAGCGCGGCGCCCGCGGCGGCGATGGCGTAGGAGGTGGTGGAGACGGTGCCGTACGTACCCGCGCCTTCCGGCGACAGGATCGAAATGCCGAGCACCCCGCGGATCAGCATGATCGCGACGACCACCAGCAATGCGGCAACGGCGGCCGTGCCGATCCCGCCCGCCCACAGCTTGCCCACATTGACCTTGGGTTCCGGCTCGCCCTGGTGGGGATACTGCGGCTCGCCATGGCCGTGGGGGTACTGCGGCTGACCCGGGTGCTGGGGGTACTGCGGGTTGTCTGGTCCGTAGTTGTACCGGGGATCGGTCATAGTCCGACGGTACTAGTCGGTGCTGTCATCCGCGCGGGGAAACGGCCAGGGTGTCGAGATCTCCGTGCCCGCTAGCGTGGGAAGTATGAGTACTCCCGCCCAGACCGCTCTCATCACCGGCGCGAGCCGTGGACTCGGTGCCGCGATCGCCCGCGAACTCGCGCCCACCCACGACCTGTTGCTCGGCGCCCGCTCCGCCGACGCGCTGAAGCCGATCCTCACCGAGCTGCCCGATGCGACGGGCTGGCCGGTCGCTCTCACCGACTATCCCGCCGTGGCGGCGGCCGCCGAGCGGATCTCGCGGCTCGATGTCCTCGTTCACAACGCGGGTGTCGCTGATCTCGGTACGGTCGCCGAGTCCTCGGTCGAGCAGTGGCGCGAGACGCTCGAGGTCAATCTGATCGCCGTCGCCGAGCTGACGCGGGTGTTGCTGCCCGCGCTGCGTGCCGCGAACGGGCATGTGGTGCTGATCAATTCGGGTGCGGGGCTGCGCGCGCATCCCGGTTGGGGTTCCTACGCGGCGAGCAAGTTCGGGCTGCGTGCCCTCGCCGACGCGCTGCGTCAAGAGGAGCCCTCGCTGCGGGTGACCTCGCTGTTCCCCGGCCGCATCGACACCGATATGCAGCGCGCGATCGTTGCCGACGAGGGTCGCGAGTACCGGCCGGAGGAGTTTCTCACCGCCGAGACGGTGGCCGGTGCCGTGCGAACCGCCGTCGACACACCGCGTGACGGGCATCCGACCGAGATCGTGCTGCGTCCTCGCTGAGAGAGACCATGCGATTGGGTATGGTCGCCGATAGCTGCGTCCAGGGGGTCGACGCTGGAGTTCGCGCAGAGGTATCCGCCGGTTCAGGTGCTCGATGGATTCGGTGGGTACCGTCCCGCTGATTTGATCGTGCCCTGGCTCGCGGCGAGGTGCACCTGGTTCGAATAGGGGTCGTAAGTGGACAGACGTCGAATGCTGGCGATGTTGGCCGCGGGTACCGCCGTGGCGCTGACCGGCTGCGCGACCGCCGAAGGCGAGGCCGTCGAGGCCGGGTCCGCCGGTGAGATCCCCACGCCGCCGCCCGTTCCCACCCCCGCGCGGCCACTGCTCCCGCCCCCGCCGGGCGGCCCGAAGTCGATCATTCCCCCGAAACCCATCACCGCGCTCCCAGGTCAGGGTCTTTCCATGGCACTGACCGTCGATGACGGAGCCAGTCCCGAAGTCGTTGGCGCCTATGTGAAATGGGCCAGGGACACCGGCGCCCGCTTCACCTTCTTCGTCACCGGCTACTACGAATCCTGGACCATCCACCGCGAGGCGCTGCGCCCGCTGGTGGACTCGGGCCAGATCCAGCTCGGCAACCACACCTGGGACCACGCCGCCTTGACCAAGATCGGCACCACGGCGGTCGCCGACCAGCTCAGCCGCACGAAAACCTTCCTGCGCAACAACTTCGGCGTCGACGGCACCCCGTTCTATCGTCCGCCGTTCGGCTATCACAACGCCACCGTAGACAAGGTGGCCGCCGACCTCGGCTACACCGTTCCCACCATGTGGTACGGCTCGCTCTCCGACTCAGGCCTCATCACCGAGGAATACCTGATCGAATGCGCCTACAAATACTTCGCCGCCCAGTCGATCATCATCGGCCATGCCAACTTCCCCCCGGTCACCCATTGCTACGGGCAATTGGTCGACATCATCAAGGAACGCAATTTGTCGTTGGTGACGTTGAACGACGTCCTGCAAGTGCAAGCCTGAGGGCCGGTTGTCTCACCAACTGCGTGCTAGCACGCAGGGATTTCCGGCGTCAGCACGGACGCGGACACAGTCCTTACCTTCGTATGTTTTCTCTACCAGCAAAGAAGGGCCGAGACTTCGGCACTATCTCAAGGAGAAGGCATCATGAACAAGAATATTGTGCGCGCGGCGATCGCGGCAGCGGCTATCGTGCCAATGGTCGCACTGGGGGCCGGGACTGCGGCGGCAGTACCCATCGTGTCGCCTGGACCGGCTGGGGCGCCGATCGACGGACTTCAAGCAGACAGCGGCGGGGTAAACGCTTACACCTGTGTTTGGGTGGGCCCCGGAATCGGTTTCGGCTCGAATGCGCCCGCTGCCGGACCTGTAACTGGTCTCTTTTTCGGTCCGGGATTCGTCAACGGAATGTGCCTCGGTCCTTCCGGCATCGCGACCGGCATCGGTTTTGTCGAATGACAGCCGCCATGCCGCGCCCGGTCACCTTCGGGTGATTCGCGGACTCTTACCGGCGATTGCCCCGGCGATATGACTCTTGTCAGTGATCGTTCCGGGGCCTTCGTCGTCGGCGGTATCGCAGCTCAGGGGACGATATTGACCATCTTCCCCGGCACCACGATGATCTTGCGGGGCGCTTGACCCTCGAGCAGGGCGATGACCTTCTCGTCGGCCAGCGCGGCAGCCTCGATCGACGCGGGGTCGGCGTCGGCGGGGACCTGGATTCGGCTGCGCACCTTGCCTTTTACCTGGATCGGGTATTCCACCGAATCCGCGACCAGTAGTGCGGGGTCGGCGGCGGGGAAGGGGCCGTGAGCCAGGGAAGTGTTGTGGCCCAGGCGTTCCCAGAGTTCCTCGGCGATGTGGGGGGCCAGCGGAGCGAGCATCAGCACCAGGGGTTCCACCGCGGCGCGGGGTGCGCCGGTGGGGTAGTTCTTGGTGAGGTGGTTGGTGAGCTCGATCAGCTTCGCGCCCGCCGTATTATCGCGCAGGGCGGCCAGGTCTTCGTCGACACCGGCGATGGTGCGGTGCACCAGGCGCAGGGTTTCGTCCGACGGGGCGGCATCGGTGGCCTTCACCGTGCCGGT
Organism: Nocardia sp. NPDC059195; assembly: GCF_042754695.1. Classification (NCBI taxonomy): domain Bacteria; kingdom Bacillati; phylum Actinomycetota; class Actinomycetes; order Mycobacteriales; family Nocardiaceae; genus Nocardia; species Nocardia sp. NPDC059195. The sequence goes on from NZ_JBHZBG010000013.1 coordinate 173,423, forward strand.
CTCCTCGTCGACCACCAGGCGCCAGACGCGCTGCAGGAAGCGGTGCGCGCCGACGACATCCTTGGTCGCCCACGGGCGCGAGGTGTCCAGCGGGCCCATCGACATCTCGTAGAAACGGAAGGTGTCGGCGCCGTACAGATCGCACATCTCGTCGGGCGAGATAGCGTTCTTCAGCGACTTGCCGATCTTGCCGTACTCCTGGGAGACCTCGATCTCGATGCCGTCGGCACCGGTCCAGAAGAACTTCGCGTCACGCTCGACGACCTCGGCGGCGGGCACGTACGCGCCACGGGAGTCCGTATACGCGTAAGCCTGCACCATGCCCTGGTTGTACAGGCGACGGTAGGGCTCGCTGCCGGACACATCGCCCAGGTCGAAGAGCACTTTCTGCCAGAAACGCGCGTACAGCAGGTGCAGCACCGCGTGCTCCACACCACCGATGTACAGGTCGACACCGCCCGGGTCGTTCGGGCCGTGCTCGGCTGTGCGCGGGCCGAGCCAGTACTGCTCGTTCTCCTCGGCGCAGAACGTCTCGGCGTTGGTCGGGTCGGCGTAGCGCAGCTGGTACCAGGAGGAACCGGCCCAGTTGGGCATGACATTGGTGTCGCGGCGGTACTGCTTGGGCCCGTCACCAAGATCCAGCTCGACATTGACCCAGTCGGTGGCCTTGGCCAGCGGCGGGGACGGCTCGGAGTTCGCGTCGTCGGCGTCGAAGGTGACCGGCGCGAAATCCTCCATCTCCGGAAGTTCCACGGGCAGCATGGATTCCGGCAGCGCGTGCGCCACGCCGTCGGCGTCGTAGACGATCGGGAACGGCTCGCCCCAGTACCGCTGACGCGCGAACAGCCAGTCGCGCAGCTTGTACTGGACAGTGCCGGTGCCGTGGCCCTCGGCTTCGAGGTGCCCGATCATGGTGGCCTTGGCCTCGTCGACCGAAAGTCCGTTCAGGAAGCCGGAATTCACCAGCTTGCCCTCGCCGGAGTGGACCGCTTCGGCGACGTTACCGCCGTCGATCACCTCGATGATCGGCAGTCCGAGTGTGGTCGCGAAATCCCAGTCGCGGTGGTCGTGGCCGGGCACCGCCATGATGGCGCCCGTGCCGTAGCCGCTCAGCACGTAGTCGGCGATGAAGATCGGCACCTGCGTGCCGTCGGCCGGGTTGGTGGCGTAGGAGCCGAGGAAGACGCCGGTCTTCTCCTTGTTCTCCTGACGTTCCAGATCCGACTTCGCCGCGATCGACTTGCGGTATGCGCCAACAGCTTCCGTGGGGGTGGCGCTGTCGTTGGTCCAGCGGGTGTCGGTGTCGGCGGGCCAGGCGTCGGCGGTCAGCTTGTCGACCAGCTCGTGCTCGGGGGCCAGCACGACATAGGTCGCGCCGAACAGGGTGTCGGGTCGGGTGGTGAACACCTCGATGGTCTCGCCATCCGCGTCGAACCGCACCTGTGCGCCACGCGAGCGCCCGATCCAGTTGCGCTGCATGGACTTCACGTTGTCCGGCCAGTCCAGCGTGTCCAGGTCGTCGACCAGGCGATCGGAGTAGGAGGTGATGCGCATCATCCACTGCCACATGCGCTTACGGAACACGGGGAAGTTCCCGCGCTCACTGCGTCCGTCGGAGGTGACCTCTTCGTTGGACAGCACCGTGCCGAGCCCGGGGCACCAGTTGACGATCGAATCCGACTGGTACACCAGGCGATACGAGTCGATCAGCGCGCCACGCTCGGCGGCCGACATGGTGGTCCAGGCACCGTCGGGAACCGGACGCGCGCCTGTGGCGAACTGCTCTTCCAGCTCGGCGATCGGGCGGGCGCGACCGGCTTCCTGGTCGTACCAGGCGTTGTAGATGCGCAGGAAGATCCACTGCGTCCACCGGTAGTACTCGGGATCGGTCGTGGCGAACGAGCGCCGCGGATCGTGGCCGAGGCCGAGCCGGTCCAGCTGACGCTGCATCGTCGCGATATTGGCCTCGGTGGTCACCCGCGGGTGCGCGCCGGTCTGCACGGCGTACTGCTCGGCGGGCAGACCGAAGGCGTCGTAGCCGAGCGCGTGCAGCACGTTGCGGCCGCGCATGCGGTGGTAGCGACCGAACACGTCGGTGGCGATATAGCCGAGCGGGTGGCCCACGTGCAGGCCCGCGCCCGAGGGGAACGGGAACATGTCCTGGATGAACAGCTTGTCGGGCGGCGTCTCGCCGGCCAGCGGTCCGACCGGGTTGGGCGCGTTGAACGTCCCGCGCTCGGTCCAGTTCTGCTGCCAGCGTCGCTCGATCCGCCCAGCCAGCTCGGCGTTGTACCGGTGCTGAGGTACGTCAGTCTCGGTTGCACGAGTGTCCTGCACGGTCCTGCCTTCTTGTTCTCGCCGATCCCCGGTAAACATCGTCTAACAGCGTAGAACGTCGGTGCGAGGTGATTTCCCAAGGGCCGAGAACGTGCCGCCCGGTCTTCTGCGGCCACGGTGGTGTTCGCCGGCGGTGTGTGGCCGGTCACGCTCGGCGGGGAGCCCTGATTTCGGGTCTTTACGGGTGCGCTAGCCTGCATGAATGGTCGTCGTCGCTCTCCTGTTGTTCGCGCTGGCCGCGGTCGCCATCGTGACCGGCGTGCTCGGACTGCTCGGCAAACTGCCCCGCAACCGCTTCATCGGTGTCACCACTGAAGCCGCGCTGCACAGCGACGACAATTTCCGGATCGCCAACCGCATCGCCGCCCCCACCTCGGTCGGCGCGGGCGCCCTGCTGTTCGCCGGCGGGCTGGTCGTGCTGGTAGCTGGCGGTTTCGCCGGCCTCGGCGTCGCCGCACTGGTCGCGGTGATCGCGATCTTCACCCTCGGCGCAGGCGCCAACGCCGCCGCCCGAACAGTCGAACCCCTGCTGCCCCCCGCGCCCGTCGGTGGCTGCGGCTCCTCCTGCGGCGGCTGCTCCCTCCGCGACACCTGCGCCCCCGCAAACTGACCCTGGCGGCAGGCCCTGCGATCCCGTACAACGAAAGTACGATCTGAGCAGGGGGAGTTCGTCATGATTGTCGGCGCTGCGTTTCTCGTAGGATTGGTCGGCGTGATTGTCGCCGGCCACGCGTTGACAGTCGGTCTCGCGATAGTGGGCATCGCGGTGGTGCTGCTGGTGACCGGTGCGGTTCTGCAAATACGCAACGCCCGTCGTCTGCGGTCCAGGTATCAGCGCTTGCGCTTCGGTACCGGTGGGAAAGCAGGTCGGCGCGGGATCGACGACGCGGACTCGCTCAGTACCACCTACGACGGTGGGAATTCCGGTGGTGGCGGTTCCGGCGGGGGTGGGGACTGATCGTCGGCATACCACTGCCGCGCCCGTCGGGTAGCGGTAATAGGTGGTGGCGACGGGTGCCGCACTCCGGTACAACTGAAGCAGGAACTTGATCGGGGGAATCGTGAAGGTTGTCGGGGCGGGGCTCTTGCTCGCATTGGTCGGCGCGATCACTACCAGCTATTCGGCGGTCGCGGGGATTGTCATGCTCGTCATCGCGGCGGTTGTCTTCGCGGTCGGTGGTGTTCTCGTCCTTCGCGATCCAGGAGGGTCACGGAAGTCGAAGCGGCGGTGGGGTGTTGGTACGTCCGCGGCCGGAGTCAGCTGGTTCGGTGACGGCGGCGGCCAGCATCACGGTGGCGGCGGTGGGGGCAGCAGCGGAAAGGGTGGCACTGGCTGCGGCGGTGGCAGCGGCTGCGGGGGCGGCGGTTGTGGTGGTGGCGGCGGCGGCGAATAATCGGCGCCGCGTTCTATCGGTAGGCAATTCGGTGTCGCCGGTATTCGGCGATGCACTTCTCGGGGGAGGAACCATGGTCTTTGTCGTCGCGTTCATCGTCGCTGTAGTCGGTCTCTTGGTCGGCGGTGGGACGGGAGCCGTCCTACTGGCGACCACGATCGTGCTGGTGCTGTTCGGGCTCGTCATGCTCAGCGCCACACCGGAAGCCAAGAACGAACGACACGCGGCCGCGGGACGTCGGGCGCGTGGGCGTGCCTCGGGGCAGGCAAAGCGCGGTTGAGGGGCGGCTCTACCGGGTTTCGCTGAAAGCGTTGGGGTACACCGTAGTAACGACTGAATTGGGGGGAAATCATGAAGGTATTCGGTTCTGGGCTTGCCCTGTTGTTCATCGGCATATTCGTTGGCGTATTCGCGCCATTGATCGGTGTGCTGACCGTGGCGGTCGCGTTGGGCTTCCTCGGGACTGGTTGCGTCCAACTCGCTCGCGGTTCCGGAAACTCCGGCCGGGCCGGGCGCAGCAATAGCGGTTGGAGCGCGGGCGGGGCCGGTGCGGCCACCTTCGGCACGGGCGACAGCGGCAGCAGTTGTGGCGGTGGCGGCAGCAGTTGTGGCGGCGGTGGTAGTAGCGGTGGTGGCGGCGGATGTGGCGGTGGCGGTGGTGGAGGCGGTGGCTGACAGCCACCATCACCGACCTGCCAGTGCGAACGGCGAATCGCGGCGCCGCTGACGCGTCGGGCTGACCTGTGGGACAAGGAATGTGGCGAGATCAGCGGTGGATCTGACTGCTGGTCGGCCGAAAGGGGATTGCAAGAACTCGCGGTTACGGTCGGCCTCGACATGCTGGTCGAGCGAGGAGGGGCCCATGAGTATCGGCGACGTGATCGCAACGTTTCTTGCGCTTTTTGTCGGAGTGGTCGGACTGATCGGGTTCGTGACGGTGCCGATCATGATCATCGTGGCGATCGCCCAGCAGGTAAGCGACCCGCAGGGCAGGCCGGAGAGGCGCGCCCGCATCGCGGCGAACAGGCGGGCTCGGGAGCTGGCTCGTGCTCGTCAGCGGCAATACAGCTCCGGGTCGACCAGTTGGAGTTCCGCTGACGGCTGGTACAGCAGCAGCAGCAGCAGCGACAGCGGCAGTTGGTCAGGTAGCTGCGACTCCGGGTCGAGCAGCAGCAGTTGTGGCGGTGGAAGTAGTAGCAGTTGTGGCGGTGGCAGTAGCAGCTGCTGAACTGCGCGGACCCAGCACTTCGTTGGTACAGGGCGACATCGGGGATTGGACGTTGGCCGACGGCGGGTTGAGCGACAGCGGGAGCTCGGGCAGTTGCAGTAGTTGCAGCAGCTGTGGTGGGGGCGGCGGCGGGGATTGAACCGCGGATGACCGGGACCTGGTGGAGGGATCCAGGTCCCGGTCGTGATGACCCGGCGGCAGGACCGGGTCGGGTTCCGTTGCCGAACTGATTACCGCAGGTCGACGAGGGCGGCGTGGACGGCGCGGCCTGCGACGGGGTCGCCGACCGCGATACGGGCGCTACCGTCGGGGTAAGCCTTTGCCTTGATGCCGGCGCGGCGGAGGGCGGTGGCCACGCCGGGGCCGGGCAGGTAGAGGAAGTTCGCGTAACTGCGGGGCACGTCGATGCCGCAGGCGCGCAATGTCATTCGTAGGAGCTCTCGTTCGCGGTTGATGTGGTCGATACGGTCGCGGAGTTCTGTGCCCGCGGCGTAGGCGGCGCGCACCGCGGCGATGGATGCGGTGGGGATGCCGAAGGGCAACTGCTGGTGTCGGATTCGTTCGATCAGCTTGCCGCGGCCAACGCAGTAGCCGATCCGCAGCCCGGCCAATCCGTACGCCTTGGAGAAGGTGCGCAGAATCAGCAGGTTCGGATGCTGGTGCAGCAGGGTGCGGATGTCGAGACGGTCTGTCGGATCGAGGAATTCGACATAGGCCTCGTCGAGGAGTACCGGCGCGCGGCGGGGGATCGCGGCGAGGAAGGATCGGACCGCCGCCGCGTCGAGGACAGTCCCGGTGGGGTTGTGGGGTCGGCACAGCACGACCAGCGAGGTGCGCCGGTTCACCGAGCGGCGCATGGCGGTCAGGTCCTGATTGCCGCCGATGTCGAGCGGGACCGGGACCAGCGTCATCCCGGCCATGTCGGCCATGATCAGGTAGCCGTCGAAAGTCGGTGTGCTGGTCAGCAGTTCACCGCCGCCGAGTGCCCGCATCACCTGCATCGCGACACCGGTGGCTCCCGCACCGACCACCACGTCGTCGGGCGAGACCCCGAGATGATCAGCGATCACCCGCGGCAGTTCCTCCGGAAGGAACTCCGGATACCGGTTGGCCTGGGTCAGCGCCGTAGTCACCGCCACCAGAATGGAAGGCAGTGGCGGGAAGGGATTCTCGCTGAGACCGAGGTCGAACAGCGTTGGTGTCGCCGTGGTGTGGAACCGACGGGAGGGGATCGTCGGTTCCACCAGCCGCACAGTCATCGCGCGGCGCCCCAGCGAATGGCCGCCGCACCGGCGAAATCGCCCGCGTGCGCGAACGCCGACAGCAGCACCACCGACCCGTTGCGCAACCGGCCTGCCCGGTTCTCCGCGTCGAGTGTCACGGGAATGCCCGCTGCGAACAGGTTTCCGCACTGATCGAAGGTATCGGGATGACGTTCGGCGGGCAGTTCCAGCGCGTCGTGCCAGTTGCGCAGGAACAGCCGATTCGGCTGATTGGTGATGAAGGTGTCGATGTCTTTGCTCTTCACCCCGATCCGCGCACACACCGCCAGCGCCACCTCGGGCACGAGCCGGTTGCCGCGCGCGAACACCTTGGTGATCTTGGATTCGGAGAAGCTCACGCAGCCCTGGCCCTCGCCCGGCTCCCAGTACTTGCGCGAACCATTTGTGGAGAAGTCCATATCACCGGCGAATTCGGGATAGGTCCGGGTTTCGATATCGAGGATCGGGCCCGAATCGTCCTTGCGCAGCAGGCCGATTCCGCACCCGTCACCGGGCACCGGCGCCTGCGCCAGTTTCCGGATATCGGGCTGGGTGAACACCGGGCCCGCGCAATTCTGCGCGGCGACGATCAGCGCGGTCTTCGCGTCGCTGGTGGCCATCATCATCCGGGCAATCGCCATCATCTGGACGAACGCCGCGCAACCGCTGTTGTGTACGTCGAGTACCTGCGACGGATGAGCGCCCAGTCGACGAGCCAGTTCGGGGCCTGCGCCGAGCACCGGATTATCGGGCAGTTGGGTGTGGGTGATGATGATGTCGATCTCGGCGGCGAGGTCGGCGCCGTGGCGCTCGCGCAGCACGGCGAACGCCTGCTCGGCCATGTCGACGGCGGTTTCGTCGCGGCCGATGTGGTGGCGGCCGGTCGGCGAACGGAACATCACGTTCTTCGCCATCCGCTCCGAACGCGAGAACTGGGTGAAGTAGTCGGTCGGGACGGGGTCACCGGGCAGATAGCTCGCGACATCGACCAGACTCACCTGCGGCATATTCACTGCATCCACTCCGGCTTGATCGGCAGCCCGTTGGCCGCGCGGTATTCACAAATGGCTTTGAGGTTGTCCAGCTCGAGCTGGTGTCCGGCGGAGAACATCTCCCAGAAATCGCCGACCCAGACCGGGCGCTTCGGCGGAGCTGTTTCGGGATAACCGTTTTCGTCGTAGAAGGGGTGTTTGCAGTTGACCCACGTCACCACCGAACCGGGCTTGTTGAACACCACCTGGGCGTCGACCACCCGCATCAGATAGATCATCCAGAGGTGCTCGGACTGGTCCCACGCGCAGTGATAGTCGACGGTCATCGCGTCGGGATGGGCGACGGTGCGGGTGAAACATTTGGTCGCGTCACCGAGGCGGTCGTAGGACAGCCACAGGCCGGGCTCGGCGGTTTCGGTGAATCCGCGCAGGCTGTAGGTCCACTCCTCCAGCGAGCGGGTATCGGCGAGGTATTCGTAGACCTCACGTGGCGGGGCGGCGATGTAGGCCTGCACCGGGCAGTAGTCGCCGAAGATCTGGTCGTGCGGGTACACCGAACGCAGCATGTCCATGATGATCGGCGTGGTGGTCTCCCGGTCGGAGTTCTCGATTCGGATCACGCCGGGCACCACCTCCTCGGGAATGTCGGACAGGGCAGGCAGGGCGCTAGTGGTCACGGGGTGCTCCTGGATGATTCGAGGGCGGACAGGAAGGGCTGAAACGGCGGGACTTCGTCTGGGTCACAGAGGATTTCGAGAAACGACGGTCCGGTGGCGGCGAAGCTGTGATCCAGTGCGCCGGACAACCGGTTGGCGTCGGAGACGGTGCGGGCGGGCAGGCCGGGGAACATGGCCGCGATGCCCGCTCCCAGATGGGACGGTTGAAAGCGATTGAAGCTGTAGCGATCCCGGTAGTAGAGCTGTTCGCGGGTGACGCACATGGCGTGCGCGTTGTTGTTGAACACCACGAAGGTGATGGGCAGGTCGTGTTCGATGGCGGTGTGAATCTCCATGCCGTGCATGAAGAACGAGCCGTCACCTGCGATGACGACGGTGCGGTGCGGGCCGTCGGGCGCGGCGCGGCGGGCGAACGCGGAACCGATACCCGCGCCGAAGGCGTAACCCATTCCGCCCATCCCGAGCGCGACCGTGAAACGTCCGCGCTCGGGTACCCGTAGGTAATGCACCACCGAGGCGCCGGTGTTACCCGCGTCGGCGAAAACATCGGCGCCATCGGGCAGCGCGCGCTGGATGGCCTCGACGACGGTGCGATAGCGCAGGCCGGGGCCCGCGGCTTCGGGGACGGTCATCGCGGTGAGCTCGGCGGAGCGCGCGCTCGTGGTCGGCGTCGCGCCGAGGCCGGTCAGCAGCGTGGTGATGGTTCCAGCGAGATCCGCGCTGGTGGTGTGGGTCGTCGCCAGATAGGGCGGTAGTGCGCCGATGCTGAGTACCGGCAGCTCGGCGAGGGCGGCGTCGAGGCCGGCGCGGGCGGTGACCGGCAGTCGGGTGCCGATCAGCAGGCAGGCGCTCGCCGCCCCCAAAGCCTCGACCAGCTCGGGATGGCCCATGGTGCCCGCGACACCGCAGTAGCCGGGGCCGGTGTTGGAATAGGCATCCTTGGCATCGGGGGCTACGCCGATGGCGGCGTCGAGCGCGGCGACCAGGTCGGCGAGTTCGTCGCGGGCGTTGTCGCGAGCGATCTGATCACCGGCGATGATCACCACCTTTCCGATACGCCGGGCGTCGGCGAGTTCGGCCGCGACGGTGCGCGCGGAGACTCCGGGCGCAAGGGGGGAAATCGAAGAATCTCGGACCGGCGACAAGATCGAAACTTCCGGCATCACCTGCTGCTGAACATCTTTCGGAATCAGCAATACCGCGGGTCCGCCGCCCTCGGCCGCGGCGATCGCCGCCGCGAGCTGGGCGGGTAGCTCGGCCGGGTCGGTCACGCGGGCGCAATACCGGCTCACCGTGGCGAACAGTGCTGCCGCGTCGATGGACTCGGCCAGGCCGCTCGAATCCTGAAATGCGCCGATCCCTTCGAGACCGGTTGGCGCCTGTCCGACCAAGGCCAGTACCGGCACTCGCGAGGTGAACGACTCGGCAAGACCAGCAACGAGATTCATGGCCCCACCACCCGAAGTGGCTGCGACGACCCCCATCCCGCCGGTGCTGCGCGCGTACCCGTCAGCCATCGTGGCCGCGGAGAACTCGTGTTTGGCGACGATTCCGGCAGGCGAACCGCCCGCGTCGAAGATCGCGTCGTACAGGTCCTCGATATTGGCGCCGTCGACGCCGAAGATCTGGGTGATTCCCCGGTCGGCTACCGTTCGTACCAGGTAGTCCACCACTCTGTCCGGCATCGGCCCTCCTTCTCCGCGACGAAATGTGACGCCGCTGCGCACCGCGTCTGCCTGGACTACGAGGCGCGCCGAGGGGGAGTTCAGAGGGTGGGCGAAAACAACCCCTTGTGTGTACGTACACATATACGTATAGTGAGTTCATGCCCAACAAGACGATCTACGTATCCGACGACGATCTCCCGGTGTTCCAGCGGGCTCAGGAGCTCGTCGGCGGCAACCTCTCCAGCACGGTGGTCAGCGCGCTGCGCAGGCTTATCGAGCTGGAAGAAGGCCGCGAGGCCGGCTTCGAGGAGGTCGTCTTGCAGGTGGGTCGCGACGGTGTTCGGCAGGTGCGCTTCCTCGGCTCCCTGCTGGGCGAATGGCGCGACATCGGCGACGGGGAGGTGGTGGACCAGAAGGTCTATCGCAGCCGCAAGGGCAAGCTGGTGCTGCATACGCACATCGCGCGGTGGGAGGACTACCCGACCGGCGAGGCTGCCGGTGACATGAAGGACTGGAAGTACTGGCGCCGGATGTTCGGCATCGGTGACCGGCCTTGGGACTGGGGCGATTACGAATACGAGATCCTCGACGACCTGAAGGCGCTCAAGGGTCGCATCCCCGACAAGCTGTTCCGCAAGGTCGAAGACATCGTCGCGCACCCGCAGATCGAGGAACTCGACATCTAACTCCTCGACCACAACCACACGCCGAACACCCGAACCGCAGCCCCTGGGGGCTGTGTCGATAACTCATGCACATATTCGCAACAATGAATGCAATCTAATGGAAAGGGACGATCATGGTCAACCCGGCCATCACCGCCCGGGGCCTGCACAAGGCATACGGCGACAAAACAGTTCTCGACGGCATCGACATCACCGTCGCCGAGGGCACCGTCTTCTCCCTGCTCGGCCCCAACGGCGCGGGCAAGACCACCACCGTGCAGATCCTCACCACGCTGATCGCCGGCGATGCGGGGGAGTGCGCCGTTGGCGGCCACGATGTGGTGACCGAACGCGGCGCGGTGCGTGAGCTGATCGGCGTCACCGGGCAGTTCGCCGCGGTCGACGAGCTGCTGACCGGCCGGGAGAACCTGCAGATGATGGGCGACCTGAACCATCTACCGCGCCGCGAAACCCGCGCTCTGGCAGTGGAACTGCTGGAACGGTTCGACCTGGTCGAGGCCGCCGACAAGCCCGCGAGCACCTACTCCGGCGGCATGACCCGCAGGCTCGATCTGGCGATGACGCTGGTCGGCAATCCGCGGGTGATCTTCCTCGACGAACCGACCACCGGCCTCGACCCGCGCAGCCGCCGCTCCATCTGGGAGATCATCCGCGGCCTGGTCGACGATCTCGGCGTCACCGTCTTCCTCACCACCCAGTACCTCGAGGAGGCCGACCACCTGGCCGATCGCATCGCCGTACTCGACAACGGCCGGATCGTCGCCGAAGGCACCGCGGCAGAACTGAAGCGACTGATCCCGGGCGGCCACATCCGCATCGACTTCACCGATCAGCCCGACGTGGCGGCCGCCCAGCGCGCGTTCGGCCCGACGGCGAAGGTCGTCGAGGGCACCGACGGGCTGACCCTCGCCGTGCCGAGCGACGGCGGCGTGCGCTCCCTGCGCGCCGTGCTCGACCTGCTCGATACCGAAAACATCGAAGCGGGCGGCATTTCCGTGCACACCCCGAACCTCGACGACGTCTTCCTCACCCTCACCGGCCGCGCCACCATCGAGCAGGAGTCACTGCGATGACCACTTTGACCAAGTCCAAGTCCTACGCCTTCGCCGACACGATGACGATGTTGCGGCGCAACATGATTCACGTCAAGCGCTATCCGAGCATGACGTTCAGCATCATCATCATGCCGATCGTGCTGATGCTCGTGTTCAAGTACGTCTTCGGCGGGGCGCTCGAGAAGTCGTCGGGCGGTAGCTATATCGACTATCTGGCGCCGGGCATGATGTTGCTGTTGCCCGCCTATCTGACGGTGTCGGTAGCGGTCTCGATCGCCACCGACGCGAGCAAGGGGATCGTGAATCGCTTTCGGGTAATGGCGATCTCGCAGTCCTCGGTACTCACCGGGCACGTGCTCGGCGCGCTCATCCAGGCGATGGCGGGTGTTGTCGCGATGACCGCCGTCGCGATGCTGGTCGGCTTCCGGCCGAACGCGAACGTGGTGGAGTGGGTGGGCGCGTTCGGGCTGCTCGCACTGGTGACGTTCGCCTTCACCTGGCTGGCCATCGCGCTCGGCCTGCTCTCGCCGACTCCCGAAAGTGCCAGCAACGCACCATTTCCCATCGTGCTGCTGCCCTTCCTCGGCAGTGGCCTGGTAGCCACCGACACGATGCCGGTCGGGATGCGCCAGTTCGCCGAATACCAGCCCTTCACCCCCATCACCGAGACGCTGCGCGGGCTGCTGATGGGCACCGAGATCGGCGCCAACGGCTGGATCGCGCTGGCTTGGTGCGCGGTGATCGCGGGCGGCGGCTTCCTGTGGTCGAAGTCGATCTTCAGCAAACAAGCGAAGTAGCCTGTCGCGCACACGGTCCGGTCTCCTCGCGGAGGCCGGACCGTTCTGTGTTCAGACCTGGGCGACCAGGACAGTCCGGCCGGAATCGATGGAAGTGATCTCCACCTTGCTGATCGAATCCGGTGGGGCGTCGATGGTGCGATCAACCGTCAACTCGGTGCCGGGGCCCGCCGGCCACTGGTCGAGTTCGAGCCGCTGCTCACCCGCGGTCACCACCAGCCCGTACGTTCGGTTGTAGCCGGAGCCGTAGGCGCTCGGCGCGTAGCGGCAGGTCATTACCAGGCGCGTGCGGTCGCCGTCGCGGACCAGCTTCACCTGCGCGCTCACCGGTGTCTGCTCCACCGCCTGCATCTGCTGCTCCGCGACGATCTGTTCGGTCGAGGTCTCCGAGTTCGCCACGGTGACCGTCACCGGAATCGCGATCGCCACCGCGGCCGCGGCAGCCGCCACCGCGCTCCCGACACTCACCCAGCGCCGCCGCTTCCTGCGCCGTTCGGCGGCCGCGGCCAGAGCCGGGATCAGGTCGGGGACCTGCGGGGCGACCGGATCCGGCGATTCGATCATCGACAGCGCGGTCTCACGGTCGACCAGACCGAGCATGCCCGGCATCCCGGACAGTTCGGCGACCGCCTGCTGGCAGTGCGCGCAATCGAGCAGATGCGTCTCGTATTCGCGCCGCTCGGCGGCACCGAGGGAACCGAGGACATAGGCAGCATCCCAGGTGCTGTACTCGTCGGCGAGGTCGGTCATCGGTTCGTCACCCCCATCTCCTGTAGCGCCAGTCGCATGGCGCGCATGCCGTAATGCAGGCGCGATTTCACCGTTCCCGGTGGGATGCCCAATTCGTCGGCGATCTGGGCCATGCCGAGGCCGCGATAGTAGGCCCGCACGATCACCTCGCGATGATCCGGGCTCAGCGTGCTCAGCGCGTCGGCGACCAGCCAGCCGTCGAGCGCCCGATCCGATTGGTCGGGGCTCACCTGCTCCGGCGGGGTGTCGGTACCGAACTCGCGCCGGTGCCTGGCGCTGCGATGCTCGTCGACCGCGAGATTACGAGCCACGGTGAACAACCATGCGCGCGGGGAGGTTTCGGTCTGTTCCAGGACGGCGGGGCGCTGCCAGGCGCGTAGCAGCGTCTCCTGCACGATGTCCTCGGCCCGGCCGGGATCGCGCACCAGACAGAGGGTGAAACGCCACAGTGCGGGTGCGTGCTCGGCGTAGAGCGCGCGCATCAATTCGTCTCGACCGTCGTTCATCGGCGGCCCTGGTCACTGCTCGTCGTAATTCATCTGTCACTCCTGCTCGTCGAAGGAGTAACGGTGTCAGTTGCGTTCGAGTTCAATCGGGTGTGTCGCCAGCAATGCCAGCGGCAACGGCTGGCGCCGCAGTACCGCGGCCCACAGATCGTGGCGGTCGGTGGCGATCGGGTCCGACGGCAGCGCCGACACCACGATCCAGTCGCCGTTGTCGAGTTCGCCGTCGAGCTGGCCCATCGACCAGCCCGCGTACCCGGCGAAGATCCGGACCTGCTCGATGAGCGGGCCGATCTCGGCGGGGTCGGCGTCCAGATCGACCAGCACCACGCGGCCGTCGACCCGGCGCAGCCCGCGGATCTCGGAAATGTCGACGCCCGCGTGCAGCACCGCCAGGCACAGCGCGGCATCGCGTTTGACCGGACCGCCGATGTAGAGGTCGGTCGGGGTGGCGGCCAGGTTGGCCCAGGCGGGCAGCACATCGACGACCGGGGTCTCGCTCGGCCGGTTCAGCACCACGCCGAGGCTGCCCGCGTCGTTGTGCTCGATCACGTACACCACGGTGCGGCGGAACGTAGGTTCCACCAGGTCGATCGCGGACACCAGCAGGTTGCCCGCGCGGACGCTCATCGCGGGCTGACCGCGCCGCCGGTCGTCACCGTGCCCGTCGCGAGTCCGGCGCTCGTCCGGGTCGTCTCCGCCTGCCACCGAGCCATCATCGCATTGGAGCGGCGATGCGCGCTTCCCGCAGACCGGATCGGAACCGGAATTTCTTCGTGCGCGGACCCGTGGGATCGCCCGGTAGGGTCGCGCTATGCACTTGCCCGAGGTCCTGCTCGACGATAACGACGCCGTGTACGACTACTACCTGCGGCATCAGCAGAACAGATGGAAGGCGCTGGCCTCGTATGCGGTGCTGGCCCGGCGATTCCGGCCGCGCGTGACGTTCGCCGACGGCGCGAAACGGCAGTTGAAGGCGCTGGTCCGCAGTGGGCGGCCGGTGATCTTCGCGATCAACCATCTGTCGACCAGCGACCCGTACACGATCGCGGCGACGGCGTGGCGCTCACCGTTGCGCTCGAAGATCGGGCGGATCCGGGTGCTGGCCAAGGACGAGCTCTTTCTCGATCCCGAGCAGCGTCGCAAGGTGGACATGATGGGCGGGATTCCGGTGTTCCGCGGCAAGGATCACGGGATTCGGGCGGTCAATGCCGCAGGTCAGCGCATGATGGATGTGTGCGCGCAGCGGTTGGCGGCCGGTGATCACCTCGCGATCTTCCCCGAGGGGACCTGCAATGAGGTAGATCACACCAAGGTGCAGGCGGTCGGTAGCGGGATCGGGCATATCGCGTTCCGCGCCGCCAAACTGGATGCCGCGCCCGCGCTGGTCGCCATCGGGATGAACTACGGGAACCGCGACGCTACCGTCGAAACGACCGCGGCCGAGGCGGTGTCCGGGGTCGCGTACTTCCGCGCGCCGATTCTCGAGCTGCCGCAGCGGCCCGCCGACATCGCCAGGCTCGTCAAAGAAGAGCTGCAACTGGCTGTCGACGGGGCCGTCGCGCGCTACTGAGGTAGGCCGAACAGCTCTCTGGCTCGCTGCGGGACGTAGGCGATGTAATCGGGATGGGTGGTGATGAAATGCAGCACCACCGGGCACATCGGCAGCACACTGAAACCTTGGTCGCGGCTGGCGTCGAGTGCGGACTTGACCAGGATGTTCGCCAAGCCGCGGCCTTCGAATCGGGGGTAGATCTCGGTGTGGACCAGCGCGCGTTCGTCACCGGTGTCCTGGTATTCGATGTAGCCGGCGGGTTGACCGTCGGCGGTGAGTTCGAACCGCTCGAGTGCGGTGTTGTTGCGGACCTCGGTCGCCATAGGTCGACGTTACCGTGTTGGTTGGTTTTGGCCCTTATTGTTCGGTGGTCGTTGGGGGAGGACCGGGCGGTGGTAGTCCCAGGCAGGTTTGACGCTGTGTTTATTGGCGCGCTGGCGCGCGCGTGTCCGCGGCCCTGAGGGCCGCCGGTTAGCGCTCGAGACTAGCGCCTTCGGCGCAGCGCTTTCGAGCGCTAACCGGCGACCCGGCCGCGGAC